>NZ_JAYMZS010000010.1:0-110938 GCF_035828755.1 Amycolatopsis sp. H20-H5
GTGCACACTGATCAACTGAGGCCCTTGGTCGATCTTCCGTCTGTAGCAAGAAGGAATGATCAACCAAGGGCCTCACCCATGACCAACCGGGGCCCCCACCAGACACCACCTGGTTAAACAACAAGCTCAGAGGGCGTCCGGAAACTGATGTCATGTCGTCCAGTTTGGCGCCGAGGGCCGCGTGACTGACGGGGGACTTTCACGCGGTCTGTTCTGGTGAAGGGGACTTTTGCGAGGTTGAGTCGAGGGAAGTCCTCTTCAGTCGGGACCCCAGGTTTGCCGTGTGCCCTGATGGGAGCCTTCACGGCGTTTAACGCCGTCATGGTGGCCTTCAGGGGCACGCATGAAACGGTCATGGCGGTATGAAACGGGCGAATGGGTAGACTTTTCGTCCTTTGTGGAGGGTAAGCGGCTTCGAAGGACAGGCGCCCGAGGCTTCGAGCGGCGGCGGCTGCGACAGTTCTCAGACGCCTTCTCAGACGCTCGCCAGGGGTAACCGCACCTCGAACCGGCAGCCAGGGCCGTGGTTGTGCACGCCGATGCTGCCGCGGTGGGCCTCGACGAGTCCCTTCGCGATGGCCAGGCCGAGGCCGCCACCGGTCGTCTCGCCGTCACGCTCGGGCGTGCGGGCCTGGGTGCCGCGGAAGGCCACGTCGAAGACACGGCTGATCTCGTCGTCGGGGATCCCGCCGCACGAATCGTCGACGGCGAACAGGGCCTCGCCGTTTTCGATGGCGATCTGCACCGCGACCGTCCCGTCCGGCGGGGTGTGCCGGATCGCGTTGGACACCAGGTTGCGCACGATCCGCGCCAGCTCGGGATCGCTGCCGGAGACCACCGGCCAGGCATCGGCGTTCTCGAGCACCCGCACACGCTTGCGCTCGGCGACCGGGGCCTGCGCGGCGACGGCGTCGCTCACGACGTCGCGCAGCGGGACCGCCGCCATGGTCAGCCGCAGCGCGCCCGCGGTGATCCTGGACAGCTCGAACAGGTCGCCGACCATCCCCGACAGGCGGGTGGTCTCGCCGCTGATCCGCTGGGCGTAGTCCGAAACCTCGGCGCGCTCGCACACCACGCCGTCCGCGATCGCCTCGGCCATCGCCTGGATCCCGGCCAGCGGACTGCGCAGGTCGTGACTGATCCACGCGACGAGCTCGCGCCGCGAAGCCTCGGCGACGCGCTCCCGCTCGCGGGCCTCGCGCTCCCAGATACTGCGGCGGGCGATCGCACGGCCCAGCACGATCGCGGCCGGCACGGTCACCAGCGCGACCAGCAGGCAGACCAGGGTCATCGTGGCGAGCGCCGGGGTGAACATGAACCCGCTGATGCCCACCACCCCGACCAGCGTCGCGAGCACCGGGATGAGCACGAGGACCGTCATCGTGCTGGCCAGCGATCCCCGGCGGAGCACGTAGAGCACCAGCCCGCCGAGCAGCGCGACCGGCAGCGCGAGCATCAGCGCGTACGGCAGGATGTGCCAGACGTGGCTCAGGATTTCGGCGAAGGACTCGCCTGACCCGATCATGAGTGACCGGGATCGTAGCGGTAGCCGACGCCCCACACGGTGGCGACGCGAACCGGTTTCGCTGGCTCACGCTCGATCTTCTCCCGCAACCGTCGCACGTGGACGGTCACTGTGGACTGATCGCCGAAGTCCCAGCCCCACACCTTCTCCAGCAGGTCCGCACGGGAGAAGGCGACCCCGGGGTGCGCGAGGAAGAAAGCGATGAGGTCGAACTCGCGCGCGGTCAGGGGCAGTTCGCGGCCGTCGAGAGTGGCGTGGCGGGCGCTCATCTGCAGCCGCAGGTTGCCGTCGGCCAGCTCGGCGGCGGCGGGCTCGGCCAGCGGCAGCCGCGCACGGCGCAGCACCGAGGCGACGCGCAACGCGAGTTCCTTGGGGCTGAAGGGTTTCGTGACGTAGTCGTCGGCGCCGAGCTGCAGCCCGGCGATCCGGTTCTCCTCCTCGCCGAGCGCGGTGAGCATCACGATCGGCACCTGGCTGATCTGGCGCAGCCGCTTGCAGACGTCGAGCCCGTTGAGCCCTGGCATCATCACGTCGAGCACGACGAGGTCCGGCTGCCGCGCGGCGAAGCTCTGCAGCCCCTCCTGCCCGTTCCCGGCGACGTCGACGGTGAACCCGGCGACCTCGAGATAACGCCGCACGACGTCGCGCACGGTCTCGTCGTCGTCGACGACGAGCACCCGTCCTGCCTGATCAGTCATGCGATCCGCCTCACCAGTTCGTCAGCACCAGGTGGTTCACCAGCAGCGCCGTCGCGGCCTGCGCCGCCAGCCACCAGCGTCGGGAGCCGGTGGGCAGCAGCGCGGTCGCGGGAATGAGCCATACCCCGAACGGTAGCCAGATCCGCTCCACTTCGGCCTTGGAAAGACCTGAGAGATCGGCGAACGCGACGGCCAGCATCGCGGCGAGCACGATCAGCAGCACCGGGTTGGCCAGCAGGGAACGCTTCGGCTTCTCGAGAAACGCCCCGGTAACCGTGCGCCGCATCCCGGCGACCACGGCCGGACCGGTCGCGATGAGGAAGGACGCGATGTCGGCCCACACCCAGTAGGAGTACGGCCGCAGGTGCGCGATGCCCTGGTAGTACCGCTCCACGACCAGGTGATAGCCGTCGAGCCACCAGAACCCGGCCAGCGCGAAGACGCCGACGACGGCCAGCGCCGCGGGCACCGCGAAGGCCGCGGCCCGCCACTGCTTACCGACGATCAGCACGGCGAGCGCGACGACGCCGAGCAGGACCAGGCCGTAGGACAGGAAAATGCCGAACCCGAGCAGCAGACCGCCACCCACGGCGGCGAAAGCGGCGAAGCGGCGTCGCTTCGTGAAGCCTACGGCGGCCAGCGCGAGCAGCGCGATGCCTGTCGCCGTGACACCGGCGAAGAGCCCGTCGGCCGAAGCGCCGATCCAGACCACCCCGGGCGTCAGGACGGCGAAGGGCACGACAGCACGAGCGGCGTCGTGCCGTCCGAGCAGGGACAGCGTCGCGGGCACGGCCACCGCGATCAGGCAGCCGACGACCACGCAAGCCGTCGCCGCCCATGCGCCGCCGCCGAGGCCGATCCGGTCCAGCCAGACGAACACCAGCGTCGCGCCCGGCGGGTGCCCGCCCACGTGCGTGGTCCAGAAGTGCGGGGCGCCTTCGAGGATGCGCGAGGAGAACGACCGCAGCATGTAGCCGATGTCGGGGATGTTGGGCACCTCGTGGAGGTACTCGTTGTCCGTCGTCAGCCTGGTGGTGAACCCCCTGGCCCAGCCGTCGACCATGACGAGCGCCATCGTCCAGGCGAGCGAGGCGAGGTAGCCGAACGCGAGCAGGCGCCGCCACGGTGTCCTCGCGGCGACGGACGGGCCCCACAGCACGACAGCGGCCGCGATCAGCACGGCGAAGGCCGAGCCGGGGCCGACGTGCGGGAGCCAGTCGCCGAAGATCGGCGGGGCCTTGGCGTAGATGACCACGCCGGATTTCGGATCGTTGTAGTAAAGGCCGACGGCGGTGGCCGCGCCGACCAGAACCACCGCCAGTGCGGCGAAGATCAGATCGGCCCGGTGTCCCCGGCTGGCGGGTTCCACTGGCGCTGGGGAGGGCGGCTCGGCGAGCCGGGCACCCGAAGACGACTCGCTCATCGCCGACCACCCTAGCCCGGATCACCCCGTCTCACCGGCTCGGACCCTGGTCCGTCACCAGTTGGTAAGAACTCGTCACCCGAACGGTCAACGTCAGTATTTGGTAAGCCCTATAAGGGTTCTACACCCTCCATGGTGGACTTAAGGTCCGAGTCGTGAACGATCTCGTAGACGTCGTACTGCCCTGCCTTGACGAGGCGGGCGCGCTGCCCGGCGTACTGGGCGCCCTCCCGGAAGGCTACCGGGCCATCGTGGTCGACAACGGTTCGAGCGACGGCTCGCCCGAAATCGCCGCGTCGCTCGGTGCCAAGGTCGTGCACGAAACCCGGCGCGGCTACGGCGCCGCCGTGCACACCGGACTCGAAAGCGCGACAGCCGACATCGTCTGCTTCGCCGACGCCGACGGCTCACTCGACCTCGGGCAGCTGCCGATGCTGGTGGACGCGCTCACCGAAGGCACCGACATGACCGTCGGGCGGCGCGTGCCCACCGGGCCCGGCGTCTGGCCGTGGCACGCGCGGGCGGGCAACCGGCTGCTGTCGGCGATGCTGCGCCGCCGCGGCCTGCCGGTGCGCGACATCGCGCCGCTGCGCGCGGTCCGCCGCCAGGCGCTGCTCGACCTCGGCGTCACCGATCGCGCGTTCGGCTATCCACTGGAGCTGCTCATCAAGGCACAGCGCGCCGGCTGGCAGGTGCGCGAGTACGACGTCCGCTACGGCGAGCGCGCGAAGGGCACCAAGTCCAAGGTGTCCGGCTCGCTGCGGGGCACGCTGCGCGCGGTCCGCGACTTCGGGCGGGTGCTGAGCCGATGAGCGCGCACTTCAGCCTGCTGGTGATCGCGAAGGCGCCGGCCGCGGGCTTCGCCAAGACCCGGCTGTGCCCGCCCGCCACCCCGGAGCAGGCCGCGGAGATCGCCGCGTCCGCCCTGCTCGACACACTCGAAGCCGTGCTGAACACGCCCGGCGCGAAGCCGGTCGTCGCGATGACCGGCGAGCTGGGCGCCGCGGCCAGGAGCGCCGAGATCAGCCGCGCGCTGCGCGGCGCGACGGTGATCGCCCAGCGTGGCTGGGACTTCGGCGCCAAGCTGGCGAACGCGCACGCCGACACCGCGGCCGTGCACGCGGGCCTGCCGGTGCTGCAGATCGGCATGGACACCCCGCAGGTCAGCCCCGAGTCGCTGGCCGCGGCGGTCGAGCCGATGCTGCACGGCGGCCGGGATTCCGTGCTCGGCCCGGCCGAGGACGGCGGCTGGTGGGCACTCGGCCTGACCGACCCGAACCACGCCCAGGTCCTCGCCGGGGTCCCGATGTCGCGCGAGGACACCGGTGAGCTGACCCTGCGCGCGCTCGCCGGTGTCGGGCTGCGGCCAAAAACCCTCACCACACTGTCCGATGTGGACACCATGCTGGACGCCCAGCGGGTCGCGGCGCTCCGCCCTGGCAGCCGGTTCGCCCGCGCAGTCGGCGCCGTGACCTGGCAGGAAGTGACGCGATGACCGCGACCATCAGCAAGGGCGGCGAGTTCGACCTCGGCCTGCTCGGCCAGCGATGCTGGCTGGAACTGGCGAACGGGGAACGGATCGACCTGCCCGTCGAGCGCTGGACCGACGGCTCCTGCGAGGGCGACGAGGTGCTGCTCGACGCCTGCGGCGGCCCGACCCTCGACATCGGCTGCGGGCCCGGCAGGCTCACCGCCGCGCTGACCGAACGCGGGATCGCCTCACTCGGCGTGGACAGCTCGCGCACCGCCGTGCAGCTGACGCAGGGGCGCGGCGCGGTCGCCTTGCACCGCAACGTTTTCGACCGGATCCCCGGCGAGGGCCGGTGGCGGCATGTGCTGCTGGCCGACGGGAACATCGGCATCGGCGGCAATCCGGTGGCACTGCTCCGGCGCGCCGCCGAGCTGCTCGGCGCGGGCGGGACGGCGCTGGTCGAGCTGGAACCGCCGGGCACCGGGGTGCGCAACGAGCACGTCCGGCTCCAGCCCCAGACCGACGAGGGCTCGTGGTTCACCTGGGCCTGGGTCGGGGCCGACGCGGTGGGCGCGCTCGCCGCGCAGGCCGGGCTGGCCGTCGAGTGGACGGCCCGGCGTGGGCACCGCTGGTTCGCCGAGCTGGTGCGCACGTGAAACCACGAACCGTCACCAGGACCAGTCCGCCGCCGATGGTCCGGCAGCTCGTCGTCGGGCACCGGCGTCGCGTCCGCGCGGGCCGGACGCCCCGGGCCCGTGTGCAGACGCTGCTGGACAAGTACCTGGACAAGTACGAGGTCAAGGAGAAGATCGACAAGCTGCCGATCCCGAAGGAGGAGCAGTTCGCCGCGGCCGCCCACGACGAGCGGGTGACCTCGCGGATCGGCATGTGGCTGGCGGTCAGCTTCACTGTCTGTTTCCTCACCGGGCTGATCAGCCACCTCATCCAGCACCCGGCCGGGTGGTTCTGGTGGCCGAGCCGTCCGGTGAGCCTCTACCGCGTCACGCAGGGGCTGCACGTGATCTCGGGGATCGCGTCGATCCCGTTGCTGCTGGCGAAGCTCTGGAGCGTGTTCCCGAAACTGTTCGGCAGGCCGCTGGTCAAGTCGCTGCCGCACGCACTGGAGCGGCTGTCGATCCTGGTGCTGTCGGCGTCGGCGTTCTTCGAGCTGACCACGGGACTGCTGAACGTCGCGCAGAACTACCCGTGGAACTTCTACTTCCCGCAGGTGCATTACGCCGTGGCCTGGGTCGCCATCGGCTCGATCGGCGTGCACATCGCGGTCAAGCTGCCGGTGATCCGGCGGGCGCTGAGCAAGCAGGCCAAGGACACGCCCGAGCCCGAGCCGGTGCCCGCGCGGACGGCTGCCGGACTTTCGCGGCGCGGCTTCCTGCGGACCACCTGGGTGGCGTCCGGGGTCGCCGTGGTCGCCACCGCGGGTGCCACGGTTCCCTTGCTGCGTAACGTTTCCGGTCTTTCCTGGCGCTCGGACAAAGGGCCGCAGGGCCTGCCGGTGAACCGGACGGCCGCGGCCGCGGGCGTCCTGGACAAGGCGAACGACCCGGCCTGGCGGCTGTCGATAGTGACTCCCGCTGGCACCAGGACGTTCTCGCTCGCCGAGCTGCGCGCGATGCCGCAGACGACCGCCGAGCTGCCGATCGCGTGCGTCGAGGGGTGGAGCCAATCGGCGCAGTGGCGCGGGATCTCGCTGCCCGCGTTGCTGCGAGCGACGGGAAGCAAGCCCGGCGTCTCCCTTCGGGTGACCTCGCTGGAACGCGGCGGGCTCTACGCCGTCACCGAGCTGCCCGGCGAACACACCGAGGACGAGCTGACCCTGCTCGCGCTCGAACTCAACGGTGAGGTGCTCGACATGGACCACGGCTTCCCGTGCCGGATCATCGCCCCGAACCGGCCGGGCGTGCTGCAGACCAAATGGGTGACCCGGCTGGAGGCGCTGTGAAGACGTTGCGGGTGCTGTTCTTCCTACCCGGCATCGCGGCGCTCGTCTGGGGCGTGCTGCTGTTCGCGGACTACGCGCTGCCCCTGCGGCCGGACAGCGTGTTCACCCTGGGCTGGCTCGTCGGCTTCCCGGTGCTGCACGACGCGGTGGTCGCGCCGGTGGTCGGCGTCGCCGGGCTGTTGCTGAGCCGGGTCGTCCCGGTGGCCTGGAAGACGCCAGTGGTGGTTGGGACGGTACTGACCGCGATCCTGGCGATCCTGTCGGTCCCGCTGCTGTGGCGGACTTACGGCACCCCGCCGAGCCCCGGGCTGCACGACGGCAGCCCCGGCACCGGCCTGCTCGTGTCGCTCGCCGTCGTCTGGGCCGTGGTCATCCTGACGGGCGCCCTCCGCGCCCTGCTCCCCCACCTCCGCCGCCGCCCGCACGTCAGGTAGCCCCTCTGCCCCTGAAGGCCACCTTCACGGCGTTAAACGCCGTGAAGGTGGCCTTCAGGGGCAGTCGCACCCGGGTGGGAGCGAAGGGGGTCGGGGGCAAGGAAAAAGCCACGCGCGAACGGCTAGAGAGCCGGTCGCGCGTGGCTGGGGGTTCCGGCCCCCTGGGGGTGACGCCGGAAAGCTGGTCTCGGCCGCACACGCGGCGGCCGAGCGTCTGGAGGAAGACCGAGAAGTCAGTTGGGGGTGACGGGCTGGCCGCCGAGGGTGACCTCGACCGTCCGGGAACCGCCGACGGTCATCTGGACCTTCTCGTTCGGGGCCCGCGTGCGGATGGCCGCGATCAGCGTGCTCGCCGTGTCGATCGGGCGGCTGTCGATCTTGGTCACGATGTCGCCGGACTTGAGGCCCGCCTTCTCCGCGGGGCTGCCTGGCGTGATGTCGCCGAGCTGCGCACCGCCCTGGGGCGCGTCCTGGACCTTGGCGCCGATGAACGTCTGTGTGGCCTGGCCGGTCTTGATGATGTCGTCGGCCGTGCGGCGCGCCTGGTCGATCGGGATGGCGAAGCCGATGCCGACGTTGCCCCCCTCGGCCTGCCCCTGACCCTGGCCCTGACCGGACGCCGACTGCGGGCTGTAGATCGCCGAGTTGATGCCGATGACCTGCCCGGCCATGTTCGCCAGCGGACCGCCCGAGTTGCCGGGGTTGATAGCCGCGTCGGTCTGGACCGCGTCCATCACGGTGTTCTGGTCGCCCTGACCGCCGCCCGCGCTCACCGGCCGGTGCAGCGAGCTGACGATGCCGGAGGTGACCGTGCCGGTCAGCTCGAACGGCGAACCGATCGCGACCACGGCCTGGCCGACCTTGAGGTCGTCGGACCGGCCGAGCTCGACCGGGGTCAGCCCGCTCACGTTGTCGACCTTCACCACGGCGATGTCGGTGGTCGGGTCCCGCCCGATGACCTTCGCCGGCGCCTTCTTGCCGTCCTGGAAGACCGCCGTGATCTGACCGCCGTTCGCGGCGACCTCGACCACGTGGTTGTTCGTCAGGATGAAACCGTCGGTGCTGAGCACGAAACCGGAGCCTTCACCGGCCGCGGACTGCCCGGAAACCTGCAGCTCGACAACGCTCGGCGAAAGCTTCTGCGCGACCGACTCGACCGAGCCCGACGGAGTGTTTCCCGTCTGCTGGGCCGGCTTCGGCGCGTCCAGCGCGTTGGTGATCGAACCGCCGGAACCCGAGGAGAGGTACCCGACCGTGCCACCCGCGATGCCGCCGACGAACAGCGCGATGAGCGCGACACCGGCGAGCATCTTGCCGGGACCTCGCGCCGGGCGCGGCACCTGCTGCGGGGGGAGTCCGTAGATCGACGTCCCCGGCCCGGCGGCGTGCTGCCCCGCGTGGACCTGCTGGGCATAGGGAGCCTGCGAAGGCGGAAGCTGCGTGCCCCCGTTGGCCACGGCTTGCGCCTCGGCCGACCACGGGTTGTACGCCTGCTGCTCGCCCGTCTGACCGGCCGCCGGGTACGCGTGCTGGCTCGGCGACGCATACGGGTTCTCGGCCTGCGGGGGGTTCTGCGTGTAGGACTGGCCGGAGGCGGGGTACGACTGCTGCCCGGCGTACGGCTGCTGGTCGGTGCGAGCGTGCTCGCCTGAACCGCTCACCTCGGGCTGACTCGCGAACCAGTTCTCCTGTCCGGCAGTCTCCCCGGTCTGCGGGGCCGGGCCGGACTGGCCCTGGGCAGGTCGCGGGGCGCCGGAGTCGTGAGCGCTCGGGTCGTTCTCGGTCATGTCACCACCATGCGCGTCGGTCCTGAGAAGTTCCTGAGCCGAACCTGTGCATCGCTGATGAGTATGACGGCCTCAGCCCGCGGCACGCAGCTTCTCCGCGATCTGCTCAGGCGTGGCGTCGTTCACCCACACCGCCATCCCCGATTCCGAACCGGCCAGGTACTTCAGTTTGTCCTTGGCGCGCAACACCGAGAACAGTTCCAGGTGCAGCCAGCCGAGCTCGCGATCGCGCTTGGCCGGAGCCTGGTGCCAGGCCGCGATGTAGGGCAGCGGACGCCCGAACAGCGCGTCACAACGGCGCAGTACCCGCAGGTAGACGTCGGCGAAGTCGTCACGCTCCGCTTCGGTGAGCGCCGGGATGTCGGGCACCTGGCGGTGCGGCACCAGCTGGACCTGCACCGGCCAGCGCGCGGCGGGCGGCACGAACGCCGTCCAGTGCTCCCCCGCCACGACGACGCGGGAGCCGGACTTGCGCTCGGCGGCCAGCACGTCGCCCATCACCGGACGGCCGTGCTCGGCCTGGTAGTCGCGGGCGACGTCGATCATGCGAGAGGTCCGCGGCGTGACGAAGGGGTAGCCGTAGATCTGCCCGTGCGGGTGGTGCAGGGTCACGCCGATCTCTTCCCCCCTGTTCTCAAAGGGAAAGACCTGCTCGACACCGTCCAATGCGGACAGTGCCTCGGTCCGGTCGGCCCAGGTGTCGACGACCGCGCGCACCTGCTTCGACGTCAGCCCGGCGAACGAGCCGTCGTGGTCACTGGTGAAGCAGACGACCTCGCAGCGGCCACGGCCGGGCGCGATCGGGACCAGCCCCAGACCGTCCACTGTGGAGGACTCACCGATGACGTTCTCCGAGAACGACGGGAACCGGTTCTCGAACACCACGACGTCGTAGGAGGATTCGGGGATCTCGCTGGGTTTCCCCGGTTTGCTGGGGCACAGCGGGCACAGGTCTGCGGGCGGTTTGTACGTCCGCGTCTGCCGGTGCGCAGCCATCGCGACCCACTCGCGGGTCAGCGGGTCGAGCCGGATCTCGGACGCGGCCGCCACCGGCGGCAGGTCGCGGGTGTCCTCGGCGACGCGCTCGGGCGCGCCGGGCCGGTCGAAATAGATGATCTCCCGGCCATCGGCCAGGTGTCGTACCGTGCGCGTCACGCTTCTTCCGCCTCGACTGTCTCCGCCGTCTCGGCGATCATGAGTTCCCCCGCCTTTTCGGCGAGTGTTTCCCTGGCCTGCTCGGACAGTCCGTCGTCGCTGACGACCACGTCCGCCTCCTCGAGCCCGGCGATGGTCGAGATGCCGACCGTGCCCCATTTGGTGTGGTCGGCGAGCACGACCAGCTTGCGGCCCGCCTCGACCAGCGCGCGATTGGTCTCGCTCTCGGTGAGGTTCGGCGTGGTGAACCCCGGCCCGTCGGCCATCCCGTGCACGCCGAGGAAGACGACGTCGAGGTGCAGCGAACGCAGGCTGTGCACCGCGACCGGCCCGACCAGCGCGTCCGACGGAGTGCGGACACCGCCGGTCAGCACCACCGTGCGCTCCGGCTGGCTCGATCCGCGCAGCACGTCGGCGACCTGGATCGAGTTGGTGACGATGGTGAGCCCGGGGACGCCGTCGAGCGCCCTGGCCAGCGTCCATGTCGTGGTACCGGCGGAGATGCCGATCGCGGTGCCCGGCCGCACGAGCCCGGCCGCGACCTCGGCGATCGCGTCCTTCTGGGCTCGCTGACGGACGGACTTCGCCTCGAAACCGGGCTCGTCGGTGCTCTTGCCGACGACCGAGGTGGCGCCGCCGTAGACCTTCTCGACCAGCCCGCGGCCCGCGAGCACGTCGAGATCCCGCCGGACGGTCATGTCGGACACGCCCAGCCTTGTCACGAGGTCACTGACCCGGACGGCGCCCGTCCGGCGTGCCTCCTCGAGAATCACCGCCTGTCGCTGCCGCGCCAGCACCGCCACTCCAACCTTGGGCTCGTCTCAACTACACAAAATCCTACACGATCAAACATACCGCTTTCTTTGCGAGCGCGCTGCTGTGTTAGTTGGCGGGCGCGCCGCGTGAAGTCTCTGCTCGCAGGGCTCACAGAGACCTTGTGGCGGGGTTGGGAAGGCGTCACTCGGGGGTTCCGGGTAAGCGCATTGAGATCAGGGCGCCGCCTTCGGGGGCGCGGGCGGCGTAGACGGCGCCGCCGTGCCGCTCGGCGGCGTGTTTGACGATCGCGAGACCGAGGCCGGAGCCCGGCAGGGTTCGCGCCTCGGACGAGCGATAGAAGCGGTCGAAGACCTTGGGCAGGTCCTCGTCCGCGATCCCCGGCCCGGAGTCCGCCACCTCGATCACGGCCGTGCCGTCGCCCAGCGGGTACAGCTGCACCCGCACGACCGAACCCTCCGGCGAGAATTTCACCGCGTTGTCGAGCAGGTTCAGCACCGCCCGTTCGAGCGCGGTGGAGTCGCCGGTGAGCGCCCACGGCTGCAGCTCCACGTGGAAGTCGATCTCCCCGGCTCGCCGGCGAGCCCTGTCCAGCGCGCGCTCGATGACGTCCACCAGCTCGACGTGCTCGAACTGCGTGCGCGGCTCGTCCTGGCGCGCGAGCTCCACCAGGTCGCCGATCAGCTGCGTGAGCTCGTCGAGCTGACCGCTGATGTCGGCCTCGATGTCAGTGCGGTCCTCGTCCGAAAGCGTGCGCGCGCCGGGCCTGCTCGCGGAGAGCAGCAGCTCCAGGTTCGTCCGCAATGAGGTCAGCGGGGTGCGCAGCTCGTGCCCGGCGTCGGCCACCAGCTGCCGTTGCCGTTCCTGCGAGTCGGCGACCGTGCCCAGCATCGTGTTGAAACTCTGCGTCAGCCTGGCGAGCTCGTCGTCGCCACTGACCGGGATGGGCCGCAGGTCACCGGTCCTCGCCACCCGTTCGGCGGCCGAGGTCAGCCTGTCGACCGGGCGGAGGCCGGTCCTGGCCACGGCCGTCCCCGCGGCGGCGGCGACCAGGATCCCGGCGCCGCCGATCAGGAACAGCACGACGGACAGCTCGTTCAACGTCCGTTTGGTCGGCGCGAGCGACTGCGCGAGCACCATCGCCTGCCCGTGTCCCGTGGGCAGCGCGATGACCCGGCTGTCGGTACGGAAGTCCGTGCGCAGCGACCGCGGCAGCTCACCGGACGCGACGGCGATCTCGCTGTCGCCGTAGGGCGGCGGCGTACCGGCCTGCGGGTAGATCAGGGTGATCCGGTCGCCGAAGTTGAGCTGCCCGATCTGCAGGTCGGCGCTGGCCAGGAAAGCGCCGGGGACCTGGCGCAGCTGGGTCTGGACCTGCGGGGAGTCGACCGCGGCCTGCGCGCGGGCGGCGAGGTTGTCGTCGACCTGCTGGTAGAGGTTGTCGCGCACGATGAGGTACGCCCCGAGCGAGACGAGCGCGACCGCGCCCGCCACACAGGCCGCGGCCAGCAGCGTCACCCGTCCGCGCAGGGAGAAGCGACGGGTCACCCAACGGGTGGGTCCGGGCTTCTCCTCGGTCTCGTCGGAAGTGACGTTGGAAGTGACGTTGATGACGGGGATCGGGCTGGTCACGGCGGAGTCTCCCGGAGGACGTAACCAACCCCCCGGACCGTGTGGATCAGCCTCGGCTCGCTCTCCGCCTCGGTCTTTCGGCGTAAGTAGCCGACGTAGACCTCCAGCGCGTTGCCCGACGTCGGGAAGTCGTAACCCCATACCTCTTCCAGAATCCTTCCCCGTGTCAGCACGTGCTTCGGGTACGAGAGGAACAGCTCGAGCAACGCGAACTCAGTCCTCGTCAGACTGATCTCGCGTTCGCCGCGGCGCACCTCCCGCGTCCCGGGGTCCAACGTCAGGTCGGCGAACGACAGCGTCTCGGCGGCCGCACCCGTCTGGGTGTCGGGGATGGCCCGGCGCAGCAGCGCGCGCAGGCGGGCCAGCAGCTCTTCCAGTGCGAACGGCTTCGGCAGGTAGTCGTCGGCTCCGGCGTCCAAACCGGACACCCGATCGGACACGGTGTCCCGGGCGGTCAGGACGAGGATGGGCAGGTCGTCGCCGGTGCTGCGCAGCCGCCTGGCCACCTCGAGACCGTCGAGCCTCGGCATCATCACGTCGAGGACCATGGCGTCCGGCCGGTTGGCGATCACCGACTCCAGCGCCTGCGCCCCGTCACTGGCCATCTCCACCTGGTAGCCGTTGAACTCCAGAGAGCGACGAAGGGACTCACGGACGGCCCTGTCGTCGTCCACCACGAGAATGCGCATGACGACAGTCTTACGCAGCGTGCTGAGACCCGCCTAAGAACTCACACAGAATAGACAAAGGAAATCTCACCGAGACCTCACGGTGCCGGGATCAAGGCGCGGGATCGGCGCCCCTGGCCACCGGCGCGTTCCCGCGCCGCCACAGCGCCACCATCCGCACCGCGACGACGGCGGCCGCCGCCACGACCGTCACCGGACCCGAGGGTAGTCGCAGAACGTGACCGATCCCGACGAGCACGGCACCGGCCAGCGCGGCCACCGCGTAGATCTCCTTGCGCAGCACCAGGGGTATTTCCCGCAGCAGCAGATCGCGCACGGCACCGCCGCCGATCCCCGTCGTCATGCCGATCAGGCACGCCGCGTAAACCGGCGCGCCGGTATCGAGCGCGATGGTCGTGCCCGCCGTGGCGAACACGCCGAGCCCGAGCGCGTCGGCCAGCAGCACCGCCCGCCGCAGCCGGGCGATCTGCGGGTGGAAGACGAACACGAGCAGCGCCGTCGCCGCGCAAACCGCCAGGTAGGGCCAGTTGCGCAGCGTCGTCGGCGGGTGGATGCCGAGCAGCACGTCCCGGATCACCCCGCCGCCCAGCGCGGTCGTCAGCCCGACCACGATCACGCCGAACACGTCGAGCCGCGCCCGCACCGCGGCGAGCGCGCCCGACGCGGCGAACGCGAACAGACCCAGGTATTCGAGCGCGGTGAGCAGCACCGGCGGAGATTACTGGTCGAGCAGCCCACCGCGATAGGCGAGCAACGCGGCCTGCACCCGGTTTGCGGCCCCGATCTTGGACAGGACCGCCGAGACGTAACCCTTTACGGTGGCCTCGGACAGGTGAAGCTGACCGCCGATCTCGGCGTTCGACAACCCCTGCCCGATCAGCCCGACGACCTCACGCTCGCGGTCCGAGAGCGAGGCCAGCAGCTTGCGAGCGGGCTGTGCGGCCCGCTGCTCGTCACGGTGCGTCTGCACCATCCGCGCGGCGACCCCGGGATCCAGCACCGCACCCCCGCGGGCCAGGTCACGAACCGCGCGCAGCAAAGCAGCGGGGTCGATGTCCTTGAGCAGGAAGCCGTTGGCACCCAGCCGCAGCGCGAGGCTGACGTACTCGTCGATGTCGAACGTGGTCAGCATGGCCACACTCGGTGGATCAGGCAACGCGAGGATGGCCCGCAGCGCGCGGATGCCGTCGTCGGGCGCCCGCATCTTGATGTCGAGCAGCGCCACGTCAGGGTGATAACGCCTGGCCGCCTCGACCGCCGATCTGCCGTCGCTCGCTTCGCCCACGATCTCGATGTCCGGCGCGCCGGACATCATCGCGCGCAGGCCAGAACGAACCAATTCCTCGTCGTCGGCGAACATGAGCTTGATCAACGAAGCCCTCCGGCAGCCGGTGGAGCGGGTTCCCCGCATCCCGTTAAGAAAGATTACCTACTGTTGTTCAACGTTTCGAAACCAGACACGTCCGAGTGGCAGATTAGGCCATCCGGGCCTTGCCTTCCCCACAGAGACGGTCAGCGGCGGTGTTGATGACGGCTGGCTGGACTATTTGACCCGGTCAGGTGATGTTGATCAGCATCGGGGGCCGAACACGCGGGAACCTCAAGGTGACTCTGACCCTACTCACCTGCACAATCGCCTTTTCGCGACCACGAGCCACCCCCGCGCACCGGCGCTCAGGCACGCGAGCTCCGACTCGCCGGACTCCCACCCGACGACCAACACGACCAGGCATTTCCCGAATAATCTTCACGTTCACCGCCGCCCGCAGGCGGTGCCCGCGCGCTCCCTGCTCGGCGGCGACCGGCCCCCGGCCAAGCCCCGAGGACGGGCCCGGTAAGCTGAAGTCGGCAGTACATGCCCTCGTAGCTCAGGGGATAGAGCACCGCTCTCCTAAAGCGGGTGTCGCAGGTTCGAATCCTGCCGAGGGCACACAGTTCAGAGGCTTTTCGCAGGTCGAGCCGAGGGCCGCGTGACACGCTTCGTGACACAAACCTCCGTAGTCTTGATCTATGACGACCTCTACGGGACGTACGCGCAGGCAACAACGAGGTGCGATCGACGAACTGCCGAGCGGCGCCCTCATGGTCCGCGTCTAGGCAGGCAAGGACCCAGTCACTGGGGGTCGACACGACCTCATCGAGACCATTCCGCCGGGCCCCGACGCCAAGAAGGTCGCCGAAGCTACCCGGGTACGCCTGGTCAACCAGGTCAACCAGATCAACGAGCGACGGCACCCGAAGACCTCTGCGACGGTCACTCAACTATTTGACCGGTTCTTCAAGACCAGGGACGTGGCCGAGTCCACGATCATCCGCGAGAAGGAGCTGGTCGACCTTCATATCCTTCCCTTGATCGGCGCGCAGCCCGCCGTACGCCTTGACGGGGCATCGTCGACTCACTACACGCCGAGTGCCGCCGCTGTCGCATCCACTGCAAAGAACGAGGACTCGCAGACCACCGAACGCCTCGCCCGCACGACTGCGACCCCCGATGCAAGCCACACCAGTGCAAAGGCCTCGCCAACGACACGATCCGAAAGATCCATTTCCTCCTCACCGGTGCCTGCAAGAAGGCAGCCGCGTGGGGCTGGTGGTCAGTAAGCGCTGGACGCAAATACCGACGCGGCATTGCGC
This sequence comes from Amycolatopsis sp. H20-H5, assembly GCF_035828755.1. Taxonomy (NCBI): domain Bacteria; kingdom Bacillati; phylum Actinomycetota; class Actinomycetes; order Pseudonocardiales; family Pseudonocardiaceae; genus Amycolatopsis; species Amycolatopsis sp. H20-H5. The sequence goes on from NZ_JAYMZS010000010.1 coordinate 16,183, forward strand.
GCTTTCCTCGACACCGGCCAATACACCGCCCTGGACACGGACGAGGACCTCAGGGCCAACCAAATTCTGTCCGCCGCTCGCGCTTCCAGCACCCGAGAGGTGCAGTCCGCGGCCTTGGCCGCTATCGACGGCCCGCCCACCCTGCGCCACGAGTTCCTGATCGTCGGGCAGTTCACCGCCGCTCGACGTGACCAGAACACCGCCGCGCACAACGCCGCGATCGACGGATTGCTCGCTCAGGCCGCCAGCTCGGCCGCCATCGCCATTCATGACGCCAACGACGCGCAAGCTGCCGCCGCGAGGGCGCGCAACGCCGCTGAAGAAGCGCAAGGCCACGCAAACCAAGCCGCCGTCGCCGCGCGCCAAGCCGCTGACTACGCCAGCCAGGCTCGAGCCGCGGCGGACCGCGCGGCCGCATCTGCCCGGCGTGCTGGCCGCGCGGGCAGCGGCACGGGAACGGGCGTGGGCCGCCGGTGCCAGCCCGGACCTGACCGGCCTGCTGGACATCGACTTCGACGCCACCGTCACGATTTCCCATTCCGAGGACAAGGAAAACGCGGCGAAAACGTGGAAACGGACGTACGGTTTTCACCCGTTGCTGGCGTTTCTGGACCGCCCCGACGTCTCCGGCGGTGAAGTGCCGAACGCCCATGTCGAGGCGTTGCCCTACTTTGTCTCTCAACCGTCATGCCGCGGAGGTGACCACCGCCGAGTGCAGGGCACAAGTCGCCGTCCTGTGTGCAGCGGTACCGCTTGGTGGCGATTCGTCTGGTTCGCTGCCCCACTGGCAGTGCTGGGAAAGTGGACCGCGGTTGATGCAACCCTGGGCGGGGGCGCGGTCGTATAGACGGCCGGAAGTGAGGTGCGAAGTGGCAGATCGCCAGGAGTTCGCCGGGATCGCCCGGGAACGCGCGTCAGCGTGGCGGCGAACGGCGTTTCTGATGTGCGGGGACTGGGCAGCGGCCGAGGACATCGTCCAGGTGACCCTGGTCCGTCTCTACAAGCAGTGGAACCGGCTCGACGCGGCGGGCATCGACGCCTACACGCGCCGGGTGATGTCACGGCTGGCCATCGATGAGGCCCGGCGCCCGCACCGCCGTGCCGAGGTCCTCATCCCCCCGCCGGAACATCCCGTTCCAGCCGTCTGCAGCGCGGACGGGATCGATGTGCGAGCTGCGCTGGATCGCTTGGCTCCACGGCAGCGGGCCGTGTTGGTCCTGCGGTTCTACTGCGACCTGACCGTGTCCCAGACAGCAGTCGCGTTGCGGATCACCGAGGGCACCGTGAAGTCCCAGACGGCCCGAGCGCTCACCACACTGCGGGCCTCGCTACCAGCCGCGTCGGTCTCGACCCCCACAACGGAAAGGCTGCTGCCATGACCACCGAACGCGACCTGCTCGACCGTGCCCTCGGAACCGAGGAACCGCCGATGAACCTGGACTTCGACGCTATCGAGTCCACCGGAGCACGCGCCGTCCGCCGGCGTAGGGCGATGGCGCTGACCGGCACCGCCGCGGCGGTCGTGCTTGCCGCGGTCGGCGGATTCGCCGCCTTCGGCCCAGGCGCCGCCGGTCCGCAGCAGATCAGCGCCGCCAGTGACGGGAAGACCACCACAGCGGTCCCCTCCAATCGCACGCTCGCCTACTGCTACCGCACAGCAGACATCACCAGTACCGCGATCAACCAGCACATCCCGGTCGGGATCAACGGCTCCGGCGAGGACGGACGGGGGGACGTGGCCGCGTCCATCGTCGAGATCTGCACCGGCGCGTGGGCCGATGACGTCTACCAGTGGCACACCCCAGGTCTGCCGCGTGTGACACCGCCGTTGACCGCGTGCGTACTCACCCGCGCCGCCGTCGACGTCGAAGCCGGAACCGTGGGCGTCTTCCCCGGTGACAAGCAGACCTGCGCGTCCATGGGGCTCCCAGTGGCGAGGTTATAGGCATCAGCTCACCGGAAAGCGGCGAATTGGACAGGTCAAAACGTTAGCAGGAATTCACTAAAATTATGTGATGCCGATCTAACCCTGATGGTCGTCGACAGTTTTTCACGTCAATGACAGCCTTCTCTTCGAAGGATCACCATCCAGGGGAGGAAAAGTGACCATCACTTCGCGTGCGTTCGCGTCTTTGATCGGACCTGCGGCAATTGCCGCAGGTCTCGTCATGGCATCTGGAGCAACCGCACCCGCATCGGCGGGCGTCTCGGAACATTGCGCCACGATCGTGAGTAAAGAATTGGACAAGGCGGGGCACTCCACCGTGATCGGGCAGACAGCCTGCTCGACCACGTCGGCGGCCGATGCGCTGGCCAAATCGGGCGATACCGTCGCAGGCACCACCAGCACGGCGGCAGTGAAGAGCTCTACCTTGCTGCTCAACAAGTATAAGGACGCCAACTACGGCGGCGGCGTCATCTATTCGTTCTATGGCAATGCGGGTGACTGCGACAACGCCGGGTATCATCTCGTCAACTACGTCAGTGTCGAGATCAACGTCTCGTCGATGACAGGCTGCAACGGCTGCAACGCCGTTCTCGTCAACAACGAGTACTCGAATTACCAGACCTTCGGTTTGCCCGTGGTCTACCTCGGCGACCACTACAACGACAACGTCGTGGCATTGAAGGCCTACCGCGCATAAAGCGCAAAATCTGTAACCCTCGCGAGTGAGCAAGAAATCTGAACAACTCTGCCGCTCTTCGGAAACACTATTTATCCGAAACGGGAGCCGCTGAAATCGTGGAAAAGTGAGCTCCGGGATACGAAATCCCCCGGGCCATGCGGTTCGGTGATCAGCGGGGAGGTCTCGGTCGCTCTGGCCGAGCCCTTCCCGCTGGCTCAAGGTCGTTAGTCCGGGATCATAGTCCAGCGCCGTTGATCGCCAGCCGTGGCCACTACACCGCAGCTGGCTGGCTATTGACGTGACCATGTGGCGTCTAACCTGGAGTCGCAAAGCTGGCGGACCCGCGAGGTGGCGCTCGTCAGCAACCGCAGCTTTCGCGCTTCGCCAGCGCTGCTGACGTCGTCACGCCACCCCGTGAGCGGTAGCTCCCGGTAGGGGGACTTTCATTCCCCGATGCCGGACGCCAGCGATCCCGCCCCGACGGTGTCAGAGAACGACCAGAGGATGTTCAAGCCGCTGGCGCCGTGGACGCGGATGCTGCCGTAGAGCATGACGGGCAGCTGGCGGTTGTTCTTGAAGCGCCGGTCCGGCACGCCCTTCTGCCGGCCACGAACTCGGCGACGGCCTTGGCGCGGTGGCTGGGATGTCCGTCGACAATGAGGAACACCGGGCCGGGTGCATCGTTGAGCAGGCGTGTGCAGAACTCGATGAACACCTCGGCGTTCACGGTGCCGTCGTGGAGCATGAACCGGAGCGCACCCTGGGCCGACACTGCGGGCAGAATGTTGATCGAGTAGCGGGCGCCGGTGTTCGCCACGACCGGGGTCTGCCCGACCGGAGCCCACGTGGTCCCGGCGTGGTAGTCCGAGCGGATTCCGGCCTCATCGGCGAATACACCGTCGCGCCGACCTTGCTGGCCTCGGCGCGGATGGCCGGGAACTGCTGGGCCTTCCACGCCTCCACGGCATCCGGGTCCTGCTGATAGGCGCGATGCAGTGGACGCTGAGCAGACATGCCCATCGTGCGCAGCAGCCGGGGTAACGCTGACCACGCTCAGCGTCACCCCGAACTCGCGGGCGACCACCTCCCGTACCATTTCCCTTGTCCACAAAGCGAATTCGAACGACAACTGCCCCGGGTCGACGCCCGCGATGAATCCGTACAACCGGGAAATCTGTGTCGCAGACAGCCTGGGTGGGGTGCAGGGAGTGCCGAACCCTCGTTAACAGGGTGAAGGCCATGGAAGACGCTGGAGACCTGGATGTGCAGGCGTCGAAGAACTCTCCGGCGTATGGGGCTCGGAACGTTCGGATAGTGGCGGCGGGAACTGGGTAGGCCCTCCCCTGTCCGGCAATCGGCGGAATCGGAAGAAGTGGGCACATGCGGTGAGCCATGACGAAACGCAGGTTGCAGCTGACCGAGCGCGAAGCTGAGAACCTACACAGCTGCAGCAGCGGGCCCGTTCGGTGTTCTTGCTTGACCGAACAGCGAACGTCTGCGATGATCGTGGCATGCCCGTCGACCATCGCGGCGCGAGCGACGCTGCTATCGCCGCGTTCGCAGCCGTCGGCATCGTCGCAAAAACTGCAAAGAACCGCTCCGGCGACCACGCCACACCTGACCTCACTGTCGAGGTGAACGGCGTACCCCTGGACCTCGACGTCAAAGTTGCTGCGACCGTGACGCCGGATTCACTCGCGAAGCAACTTCCACGCTGGTCAGTCACCCAACCGCAAGCTACCTCTGCTCACCTGCTCGTGGCAGATCGGATCTTGTCCGACGCCCGCCAGATGCTCCGAGAACAAGGCTGGGGCTGGCTGGATCTCCGGGGCCATCTGCACCTATCTGGCCCGGGTGTACTCGTCGACACAGCAGTCCCAGCGGCCCCTCAGGCCCGCCGTCCGGTCGACCTGTTCGTCGGCAAGGTCGCCCTTGAGGTTGCTTGCGCTTTGTTACTCACCCCCGAGCGACCGGCTGTCGTCCGCCAACTGGCACGGGATCTCAACCGGTCGCCCAGCTCGGTGTCCGCCGTGATGAGTTCCCTGCGAGAAGCTCAGCTCGTCGACTCCCGGGGGCTTCCCGTGGCTCCGGAACTGTTCTGGGAAACGGCGAGCGCATGGCGGCCTGCAAGCACGACGATCGCGCGTGTTGCGCTCCTCCGCGACCCCACGATTGCTGCTGCATTGCGCACTAGCTGGGACGATCTGGAAACTGGCACCGGCTGGGCCCTCACCGACACAATGGCAGCCGCCGCCTACGGAGCGCCCGCCGGCGTCCGCGCCGGATATCCGCCGGACTTCTACGTCCCCGACACGACGACGGCGCACCGAGCCGAAACGCTTCTGGGCAGACCGACATCCGACGACGCCCGTGGGGCAACCATCCGGATCGCACCGGTGCCCCAGGTGTGCACTTTGCGACGTCCGGGCCCGCCGGATGAGCCGTTGTGGCCGCTGGCACATCCGCTGTTCGTCGCTCTAGACCTGGCCGAGGATCGTGGCCGCGGCCGGGAGATCCTCGAAGGCTGGAATCCACCTCAAGGGGTAACTCGTGTCTGGTAGCCGACCCCGCGAAGTGGAACTCTTCGGCCCGATCACGACCTCACTGGTCCAAGCGCTTCCAGAGATAGAACGGCGGCTCGAACGCAAGATCACCGTGGTCGGCGGCCTCGCTGTACTCTCACGCCTCGGTTCCGCCGCGCACCGGGTGACCAGTGACGTCGACACCGTGAACCGGCGACTGGGCGGCGGGCCGGGCCAACTCGATGTCCTGCTCGCCACGGGGGCCACCGCCATCGATGGGGCAGGGGCGATGATCGCCACACCTACCGGCGATGTTCGCGTGGACGTCCTCGAAGTCAGCGAGGAGCAGCTCAACGATCTTCCGGCGGATCCGACCGATCGACTCTACCTACTCAGTCACGACTGGGCCTTGCGTTCGGCGACACCACTGCATGTCCGTGCCGTCGGTGGTGGCGCCACGAGTGAACACACGGTTCTCGTTGCCGAGCCAGGACCGCTCATCGCCACCAAGCTGCAGGCGCTTCCGAACCGAGCCAGCGTCAAAGAAGCAACCGACCTGCTCGACATCGTCAGACTCGCTCTCGACGACGAGACCGGACCAATTGTTCGCGCGCAACTAGCAGCGGCCAACGACCTGCTGAAACAGGACGCTGCGCTGCACGTCAAACGGTGGCTCGGGACAGCTGCCGACCGCAGCTTGCGACTCATCAGAACGACTCCCAGCGGCTCCGACACCACACCGGACACGGTCGCGCTGGTCGGAGAACTCCTCCTGGCCTCGCTCACGGGCTAAACCTGTCCAGCCACCGCCCAAACGCGGGACCTGCCGAGCTGCTTGCTGCCCTAAGCGGCGGCGATGCCGAGCAGCAGTTCCAGCTGGTCAGCCGCCACACCTGCAGCGAGGTCCGCCCCGACCGTCAAAGCCACAACAAGCCGAAAGCCTCGACCTCGGTCACGTGCCAGCCCTGTTTGGCCGCGCTTTGCCCGCCGCAGATCAAGGGAACCCTGCTCCTTCCACACCGCAAACTACGACGATACGGACCGGCGTCGCCAACCTCGTGTAGAGCGTTGCGCCACAGAGGGCACGGCCGCGTCAATCAGAAACACACGCTGCCAACAGATCACCGCATCCTTCTTGGCACAAACGATCAGATCTGGTGCGCCGACACCACCGGCTCGACCATTTCTAAGCGTACAGCAATTCGCAAACCCAAACGCCCCCGATTCTACCGCGTAAGCGAGGTCACGACGATGCTGAACCTGTCAACCGTGACACTCTACCGAGCAATTGAGGCTGGCGAGTTCCCTGCCATTAGAGTACGGGGACGCATCATTATCCCAGCGCGCGCAGTCGACGACATCGAGCAGGCCGCCGTGACCGGCAACAGAGTCGTCGAAATGGCAGACTTCACCCTCCTCAGGATGCGTAGCGGATCACGTGCAGTGCCATGGGCTCCTGGTCGAAAGACGGGTATCCCTTTCCGGCCATGGAGTCGATGAGCCGCACCCCGCTGTCCTCGTTGACCGCGATCACCAGGTTGCCCACCGATTCCCGGCCACGGACGTCCTTGCGGCGAATCCACACCAGCGCCTTCGAGCCCATCGGCGTACCGGAGATCTCGGTCAGCGTCTCGCCCCAGCTCTGGTGGACGGTGGAGCTCAGCGGCGTGCCGAGTTGACGCATCGTCGGCTCGAACCACGCGGCCGCCCCGGGGGCCGGGGGGTTCCCGATCTCGTCCAACCCTTTGTCCCAGCCGGTGAGATAGGTCCACGGGTCGTTGTTGGGCAGCCCGAAGGGAACCTCGCCCGCCTGCTTCGGCACGACCAGCGCGGCGTCCAGCATCTGGTCATGCCAGTCACCGGTTTCCTGAAAGCGCTGGGTGGTGCAGGCGAACAGCCAGCCCCGGTCTGTTTCGTCCGCCTCGTCCGGCCGCACCACGACGACCGGCTCCCGATAGGTGTGCGCCAGCCAGCTGGTCGCCTTGTCCAGCGCTGCTTCGAGGTTCGGCGCAGGATTTTCCCACGGCACCGGGAGGAACTCGTGCCGCACGCCGGCTGGCCGGTGGAACCGGGCGACGACGAACTGCTCGACCTCCTCGTCGTTCAGCCGGGCCAGGGAACCTCGCTGGCCGTCCAGGAAGATGGCCTGGTCATCGTCGTTGAACGCGTACAGCAGATGGCCGGTGATATTCACCCCGGAACGCTGACGGCGCAGCCACACCGCGGTGCGTGTGCCGGGCCCGCCCTCCAGCAGGATCGACGTGACGTCAGCCCACGTCGAGCAGGTCGACACCTCCGCACCCGGGAAGTGCGCGGCCAGCATCCGGTCCCACCAGCCCGGCGCCTCGTCCAGCGGCGTCCACGGCAGGGCCGAGGCCGGGCGGTGGTCGACGGCGGCGTCGGTGGCGATCAGGCAGCCGCGTGCGTTGACCCGCCAACGCCACGGCCGCGGGTCGAAGTCCGCCGACGGCGTGCCGTTGAACTCCTCGTCGAGTGGGTCCGCATTGGACACTGGGAACGGTTCGCCGCCGTCTTTGGGTACCGCGATGGTCGCTGCCAGCATGGGTTCGTCCGCGCCGTCCGCGTAGCCACAACCGAACAGGTGGGTCCGATCGCCCTCTACCAGTGGCCGATCGTCGGTGAGCGTGACCAGGCCACCGTAGGTGCGGTCCAGCCAGTCGGCGGCCCTGCGGGAGAAATCGTCGTTCATTGTCTACCTCCGTCAAATGCCGGTCCGACGAGTCGGAACACGTTGATCATTTCACCACAGTGGAACCAGCGATCACCAAAAGCCGTCAATCGGACTCCACGTCGCTGTCGTCCGGCACGTTGCGCGCATAGTCAAGCTGCTCTTCGGCCTGACTGAAGGTGATGCCGAACCGCTCGGCGAGATCCCCGGCCTCGCACGGTTCGCCGCTGCTGATGGCCGCACGCGCATAGGCGAGGGCATCGGCAGCCCCCAGCCACATAAGAATGCTTTGCGCCGCGCCGAGGCTGACGCCGTACCGCGCGACGAGGTCCCCGGCCACGCACGATTCGCCGCGGTTGAAAACCGCACGCACGTAGTCCTCCGCGGCGTTCGTGATCACCCGGTCCGCCAACGAGGACGGCAGATGGAAGCCGCCGGGCTCCATGCCGTACCGACGGGCCAGAGCAGCCGGCGTGTAAGGCTCGATGCGATCCGCCGCCTCGCGCACATCGGCCGACGCGGCAGCGAGAACCGCGGCCACTGCCTCGTCCTCTTCCTCTTCCAGGTCATCGAATTCGTCGGGAAAGTACCTGTCCTCGATCTCGAAAAGAGCATACGGACGACCGCGATCCGCGGCACTTCGAACGCCGGTGATGGCGACAGCGCGTTTCACGCTCTCAGCCTGCTCGAAGGTCACAGCAAACCTGATGGCCAGCTCTCGTCCGGTCTCCAGACGTGTCGCGTGCGCCGCGTCGGTCACGTACTCGACCATCGCGGCCTCGATCTGGTCAGCCGCACGCGTACGGGGCACACCGTATTTCCTGGCCAGGGCATCGTCCGGGTAGCCCACCCGGCGATCCGCCATCGCGCGCACATCTGCTCGCATGATGGCGTCGATGTGGCGGTCCACTGCCTCGGTGCTGACGCCGAAACGCCCGGCGGCCGACTCGATGTCCAGGGACTCGCCCCCGCGCAGATCGGCGAACGCGGCCGAGACCATCACCTCTTCGGCTGTCTCAAGACTGATGCCGTAGTTGCGGGCGACGTCATCGACAGTTTGCCGCTCGCCGAAATCCGCTGCGGTGCGCACGCCGTCGCGTGCGACGGCGGTGATCTGATCAGCGGCCCACCGATCGGACAGGTGGTACCAACTGCCCAGTTCCGCGGCGGTGTACGGTTCCCCGCGCGCGGCCGCCCGGCGCACATCCGCCCGAGCGGCGGCGTTGATCCAGTCAAGCGCGTCCACCGCGTCCACCCGGCCCCGCCAGACATACCCGCTCAGGTACGCCATGGTGTACCGCCCGGTGACGAGCACCTCGGACAGCATCTCTTGGCGGTGCAGGTAGTCGACGACGGCGGTGGCGATCCGCTCACTACCCCACTCGACCGTCCTGCCGTACTTCTCGGCGAGACTGACGGCGGTGGAGTTTTCGGCGAAGGATCTACCGCCGGTGGCACTCCCCATGACCTCGGCCTCTACGGTCTTCTCGACCAGAATCTCGGCCTCGGCCTCTTCGATCCTGAACCTGGTGGCGACAGCCTCGACGGCGAGGGAACCCGGCCGCCCGAAGCGCCCGCCGTGCGACTCCTCACGCAGGACCATCGCTACCTGATACAAGGCTGATTCGCGACTGACGCCGCGCTCTTGCGTCAAGGTGTCGACCCTGACCCGGAGGCCAGGCGCGGCGCCGTCATTCGGGTGCAGAAACGTCATCGCGCTCAAGCCCGCCGCGAAGAGGGCCAAGTCACTCGCGGAGCGCACGTCGGCCAAGTCCGCGACGAGGTCAAGCGCCTCGCGCGTATTCGCGGACGCGGCGGCCGGATCTGCCCGGTGCTCGACGGCCTCGCGGCTGATGCCGTACCGCTTGGCCAGGTCATCGGTGGTGAACAGGCCACTTTCCACGTCGGACCGCACCAGAACGCCGATCAGGTCGAAGGCCCACCTTCGGTTCTTGCCGAACATCTCGGCCAGGTCGTCCGGGGTGCGTGCACCGTCCACCGAGCGCACCTCGGCGACCGCGGCCAACCTGATCTCGTGCTCGGCCTCCACCAGGCTCAACCCGAAGATCGCGACCAACCTGTTGGCGGTGAAGGGCTTACCCTCGCGGGCATACCGGTGTGCGACGTCGCGCGCGCCAGCGCGGATCGCAGTTCGAGCCGATTCGACGTTGATCTCGTATCCCTCGGCAAAATACTCGGCCGGGTGCAGCACACGCCCCGGGGCGACGGTCAGGCCCACGTCGAATTTCACGGCGTCGGCGATCTGCTCCGCCGCCTTCTCAAGACTGAACCCGTTCTTGTCGGCCAGTCCTTCCGCCGAAAGGGGCTGCCTGGCGATATCGGAAGCGGCCCTGACGATGTCGGACTGGAGGTAGCGCTTGATCTCCTGCCGGAGGGCAAGCGCGTTGACGATCTCGCGATACGCCCACCGGCTGTTCATGCCGTACTTCCCGGCCAGTGTCGCTGCGTCGTACCGCCTGCCCGCTCCGGCCGCCTCGATCACATCGGCGTGCACGGCGGCGTGGATTTGGTTGTAAGCCCATTCGCGACTCTTGCCATACGACTCGGCCAATGCTGCCGCGGTCAGCGGGGACCCGGCCTCCGCTTCCGCGCGTACGGACCTGCGCGCGTTCAGCTCTTCCTCTTTGGCGCGAGCCGGAACCATTTCACGCATGGCCAGGAAAGCATGCGAGATCGCGACGTCCTTCAGTGGTCCCGACCAGTGTGGCTCCGCCTTGATCACCGTATACGCCCACTGATCGCTCATGCCGTAATTCGCGGCCAGGTCGGCAATGGTGACGGAACCGCCACCTTCCACGGCCTCGCGTACGTCCGCGACCGCCGCGACCGCGAAAAGTCTTTCAGCCTCGGCCTTTTCAATCCGGTACTTCCCGGCCAACGCGTCCGGGGTGGATGGCTGCCCGGCCGCCGCGGCAGCACGCGCGTCCAGGACCACCGCGGCCGACAACGCGTCGCCGAACCTCGTGATCAAGGCTGACTGCCGGTGCGGCTGACCCGCGTCCGCGGCCGCACGAATCGCGGCGACCGCGGCGACCTCGACAAGACCAGAGCTTGTCTTGCTGTCGACCGAAGCAGTGAACCAACGCTCCAAAGCCCCGACGTGGTCGGCTGAGTCAGCTCGCGACCCGGTCGCCGACAACCGCTCAGTCGCCGCGCGGATCACCGAATCCCGCGCCCACTCACGGTTCATCCCGTAATTGCGGGCCAGTTCCTTGAGCGGATACCGGCGGTCGGCAGCCATGGCATCCACCACCTCTGCCTGTGCTGCGGCGTCGATCCGGTCGAGGGCCCACGCAAGGTCCTTGCCGTACTTCTCCGCCAGCGCTTCGGCGGTGAACACCTTCTCATCGTCCACAGCCCTGCGGATTTCGGCCTGCACCTCTTCGTTGACCGGCTCGGCCGGCGCCCCGACCAGGAGGCCGCCATCCAGCGGTTCCCCCGACAGCGGCGCGGCGCCAGTCCTCGGAAGGTTCAGATAGCCAACAACATCGCCCGGCTCGAGGTCAGCCATCAACTCACTCTGCAGATCCCCGGCCGAGACAAGCCCATCCACGCCATTGTTGACAAGCGGACCATGAACCATCCCGCCAGAACCCCGCACCAACACCACACCATGAGAATCACGCGGCTGAGCACGCGTGTGCTCGATGACCTGAGCGTACGACGCCGTCACCGCCGTCCCGCCCGTCTCCTCCTCCAGGTAAGCAACAGTCACCGGACCACCAGCCACCACCGGCATCGTCACACCCCCGGCGAGCAGCCGATCAGCCGCGACCACCAACAACCCGCAATTCTCAGTACGACCCGGCAAGCGCCGCGCGAAAGCCTGCCCATTCAACCCCGCAAACAACGGGAACCGGTTCCGGAAGAATTCGGCGTTGGCCTCGGTGTCCACGAAAGACCTGGCATCGATCACCGTTCCGGCAGGCAACGACGAACCCGGACCGTCATCAAAAAAGTCAGAATCATCATCGGAAGAGTCGGACAAGTCCACATCCGCCAGAACAAACGGAGCAGGGGAGCCATACGACGACACGACGGCCGGTGGTACAAACACGTCTTCATCCGGATCAGACTCACTGTCACTGCCCGGCACATTTCTGGCAAGATCGACGATGGCATGGGCCCTCTTGCCGCTGACGCCGTACCGCACCACCAGGTCATCGGCAACAATCGTCTCACCATTACCGCGCGCCTCGCGGGCGAAAGCCAACGCCGCGGTATTGATCTCGGTTTTGGCCTCCCGGTGACTGACGCCATATCGTTCGGCCAGCTGATCCACAGAATAAGCCGCATGACTCGCGTCGAACACCGCACGCAAATCAGCTTGCACAGCTCCACTGATCACTTCATTCGCCGCCGGGATGACCTGGCCGAAAATGTCGTACAAGCTGAACTTCGCGGTCAGAGTGGACCCTGAATAGGGCTCACCGCGATCGGCCGCCGCACGTACCTCCGCCTGCACGGTCGCCTGGACAACAAACCTGGTCTCGGCTTCGTGAACGTCCTCCGGGAAGTACCTGGTCCGGAGTGCGGTTACCGGGTACTGCTCGCCGCGATCCACCGCCGCGCGGAACTCCGCCTGCGCGGCGCTACGCCTGATCGTCCGGGCCTGGCCAACCGAAAACCCGAACCGCGAAGCCAGCGACCTGACGGTTTCCGGAGTGCGACTCGCCGCCGTATCGGCCACATACTCGAAGGCCGCGGCCTCGATCTGCTCATCAGCCCGCAAATTAGGCACACCGTACTTCTCGGCCAACACCCCGACCTCGTACGGCTCACCACGATCCGCCCGCGCCCGCACGTCAGCCCGCACAATGGCGTCCACACGGGACTCCACCAGCTCACGGCCGACACCATACTTCTCGGCCGCGACCCCCAGACCCAGCGACCCGCCAGGCTCGCGCGCCTCCCACGCGTCAGCGAACACCGCCCCCACCAACACTTCTTCGGCCTGCACGCGATCGACGCCATACCTCCGCTCGACCACACCGACGGAGTGCGACTCACCGCGATTACGCGCCGCACGCACCTCGGCACGCGCGAATTCGACGATCTGATCGGCACCCCACCGGGGGACCAGGTTGTACCTCCTGCCCAGCTCTTCAGCGGTGTACGGCTCGCCACGGCTGGCAGCGTCGGCCACATCGGCCCGAGCAGCAGCGTTGAGCCAGCCCAGCGCCCGCTGATACTCCACCCCATGGCTCGCGGCCACCGTGCGCACATACGCGGCCCCGAATGGCCGCACGAGACTTCCCCCGGCCTCGCTTACGGCCGCCACACCGGAAGCCCGGAACTGTTTGACGAGAGCGAGTTCGATTCGCTTCTCGGCCCACTCCGTTGTCCTGCCGTAACGCTCGGCAAGAGCATCGGCGGTAAGCCTGTCTTGGTCCGTGTGGTCGATGATCAGGCCCTCGACGACGGTGTTGATGAGGACCTCGGATTCCGCCTCGCGCGTCCCGGCGTACTCGCTGACAAGCGCGGCGGTCGGCAAGACGTCGTTGTCCCTGCGGGCCAGGTCGCGAACCAGGACGCCAGCCACCACGTAGGTCGCCCGATGCCGGCTGAGGCCGTACTCCCGGATCATGGTGCGGAGGCCCACCTGATCGGAGACCGTTGAGCCGTCGGCGGATCTGACCTGCTCGCCGGTTCCCTTCCTCAGGCCGTCCTCGAGGAGGATCCGGTCGCTCGCGGCGCGCACGTCGGCCACACCAGCAGCGTCAATCTGGGCCTGCGCGTCTTCCACCTCGACGTGGTACCTGGTGGCGAGTTCGGCGGCGACGGGCGTCTTGCCGCTGCGGAACTCTTCGCGTGCCAGCGCGAACACCGCACCCCGGCCCGTCTGGTATAGGACGGCCTCCCGGCTGATGCCGTACCGCTTGGCCAGGTCATCGGTGCTGAACAGACCGGTCTGCGCGTCGGACCGCACCAGGCCACCGATCTGCTCGAAGGCCCACCGGCGGTCCTTGCCGTACCAGGCGGCGATGTCATCGGGAGTGTGCGGGCCATCGGCCGAGTGTGCCTTGCCGAGCGCGGCGGAACTGATCACCTCCTCGGCCTCAACAACGCTTATCCGATAATTCCTGACGATCTCAGAGCCGGTATACGGCCGGTCCGAATCGGCATAGTGGTCCACCTCGGCCCGAGCAGCGGCATGAATCACGGCTCGAGCTGCCCGGACACTGATCCCGTAAACCTCGGCCAATTCCCCGTCTGTGTAAGGGTTCGAGTCATCCGCGGCCTTCATGACCCCGATCTTCGCGGCAGCGGCGATTTGCTCGGCCGCTTTTTCACTGCTCATCGCACGCCTGTCGGCCAGCGCCTCCGGCGAATAGGGCTGCTTGCGGTCAACGGCACTGGCGGCGTCAGCGAAGGCGCTTTGCTTCACGCCAGCCTCGACGACCAGTGCGTTGCCAATCTGACGGTCCGCCCACCGGGTGTTCATGCCGTACTTCTCCGCCAACGTCGCGGCGGCGTACCACCGGCCGTCTCCCGCGGCGTCGATCACATCGGCGTGTGCAACGGCGACGATCTGTTCATCAGCCCAGGTATGGGTCTCGCCGAACTCCTTTGCCAGCGCGGCCGCGGTCCGTGGCCGTCGAGCAGCCACTGCCGTACGCACCGCCGTACGCGCGCGCAGCTCGACCTCACCGGCAGGGGTGGGAATGAGGTCCGCCGAAACCCGGAACGCGTGGGACATCACCGGATCCGCTCGCGGTCCCTCCCACTGCGGCTCGTCGATGATCCGCACATACGCAAACCGGCGGTTCACGTCGTACCTGGTGGCCAGGTCGTCGATGCCGATGGAGCCACCGCCGTCCCGCACCTGGCGCACGTCGGCCATCATGGCGACGCCGACCAGCCGATGTGCCTCCGCCTCTTCGATCCGGTACTTCCCTGCCAAGACGTCCGCCGCGAGCGGCGAACCAGCGGCCGCGGCCGCACGCGCGTCCAGGACCACCGCGGCGGAGACACAAGCCGAAGCGTTCCACGCCTCGTCGCCGAACCTGGTGACCAGATCCGCACGGCTGTACGGCTGCCCGTCGGCCGCGGCCCTGCGGATCTCGGCGATCGCCGCGGATTCGATTACCGCGGTGGCATGCTGGCCGGTGACACCCGCCTCGGTGAACCCATCGAACAAGGATTTGACGACGCCCGGCGAACCAGGTCGCGGATCTGCCGCACGCAATCGCTCAGCCGTAGCGGAGACGGTAATGTCTCGTGCCCACTTGACGGTCATGCCGTACTTCTCCGCCAAGTCCGACAACATGGACGGCTTGGTGGCACCAAGCACGTCGGCCAGCGCGTCGGCGTCGATCCGATCAAGAGCCAGCACGTGGTTCTGGTACTCGCGGGCCAGCGCGCCTGCGCTGAGAGACTGACCGGAATTCTCGGCGGATACTCGTCCTCGGCTGGACCCAGCACCGTCCTGTTCGGACTGATCGGGACGATTCCCGCGGTGGATCAGCCTGCCCAATAGACTGGGATGGCCTTTCCGGCCGCCCGACGGAGACCCGACAAGAAGACTCCAGTCCAAAACCGGACCAAACAGAGACTCCGCGCCAGTCGCAGGTATCGCCAAATAGCCGACGACATCGGCAGGATCGACGTCGGCAATCATCTCACTCTGCAGATCCGCGAAAACGATGACACCGTCCGCACTGTGCTCAACGATCACACCGTGCACCATCCCGACAGAACTGGTCAGGAACACCACGCCCCACGAACCTGCCGGCTGCTTATACGTATGCGCCACAACCTGGTCATATGACGCCTCGAACGCAGTCCTGCCCACTATTTGCGCCAACAGACCGACCGTGACCGGAGCATCACCGTCCATATGCACGATCACACCCTCGGCGCGACTCCGCGCAGCCGCGATCAACAACGGACCGCAGTTCTCCTCAGACCCCGACAAACGCTGCACGTGAACATGCTCGTTAAATCCCACGAAAGCCGGGAACCGATGCTGATAAAACGCGGCAGAATCCCGTTCGCCCGAGAAATACTTCCCAGTGACCACAGTCCCGGCAGTCAAAGAATTCCACGAACCAGCATGCGCCTCAATATACGAAGGCGGCGCCACCGACCCATCAACCGGCGCACTCGACCGAGCATCGGCCAGAGCGGGACTGTACTCCGGCAAGCCAAAAGCCCGATAATCCGGCAACGGCTCATCAGACTCATCAGAACGACGCTCAGTCTCCAACTGCCTCACAGACACCGGAGCCTGCCCCTGCCGAAGCGACGTCCCCACACCACCAACCCGCCCAGCACGATTACGCCGCGGATTAACAGAACCCCCAGCCGGCGAACCGACAAGAAGCTTCGGATCCAGCGCGGCGCCCGGCAACCTCGTCGAACCGGTCCTCGGGAGATCCAGGTAACCGATGACGTCGTCCGGATGCGGATCAAGCGTCATGCCGCGCTGCGGGTCGTGGAAGCTGGGCCGCCCGTCCCCATCACGCTCGACGAGCACGGGGTGCGCCAGTCCGTCGTGGGGGCCACGCAGGAATGCCGCTCCCCATGAGCCGTCAGGCTGCTGGACCGTGTGCGCGACGATCTGGTCGTAAGTCGCCTTGACCGGCCTTCCACCGGTCGCCTCCGCCAACGAACGGACGGTCACCGGACCACTCGCGGCGGCCTCCACGGTGACGCCCCCGGTCAGGGTCTTCTCGGCCGCGATCAACGACGGCCCGCAGTTCTGGGTGTGACCCGGTACGCGCTGCGCGTAGTTCTCCCCGTTCACGCCCCACAACCGCGGCAGGCGGTTGCGGAATTCGGTGCGGGCGGGGTTTTCGATCCAGATCTCCACCTCCGTCGGGCCGTCGGAGTGCACGAAATGCGGCACCGCGTCGAAGCCGAGGTCGCTTCTGGTCCGCCGGTCGGCGACCGGGGTCGTCGGCTGCGCCAACCCGAGCAGTTTGTCCATTTCCCGCACGGTGGCTGAGAAATCCTCCGCGACCCTGGCGGAGCCGAGGTCGCCGTGCACGCGGTACCGCACGATCGGTCGCGCACCGGCGTCGTGGGTGTCCAGGGCCTCCCGCACCAGCGAGTACAGCTTGACACGTTCACCCACGGGCAGCCGGTGCACGTCCGTGGGGTACGCGACACGCGTGGCGGGCTCGGTTCCGTTCAGGCCCGGGTCCTGCCGGGCCTGTGCCAGCTCACTGAAGTACGCGCTCATCGCCTGATCGAAGGACGCCTTCGCGGACTGCTCGGCCGCCGCCAGCTCGCCATCGCGGTCGCCTGTCTCGGCGGACTCGGCGGCGCGAAGCCGGCCGCGGGCGGCCGACCATTCCTTGTCCCGTGCCGCGAAATCGGTGGTCGCGTTGACCAGGGACTCGGGCAGCCGATCGGTCCGATCCGTGCGCCGGATGACGTAGCCCCGGTCGAAGTCGACGTCCACCACGGCGGTGCGCTTCAGACTGACGGTGGACGCGGGCTCGGCGACGAACCGGAAACGCGCACCGTGTGCCCAGGCGCTGGTGAACCCATCCGTGTCCGGCTTCTTGCCGGACGCCGGTAGTTTCTCTCCACCGGACTCAGTGTCGTTGGTGCGCTCGTGTCCGGTCGCCACCTCGCCGAACGAAAGCACCGGCATCGCCCAGCCACCCACCGAGCCGAACAGATCGCGGTCGGGGTAGGCGGTCGAGCCAGTGGGCTGCGGT
Organism: Amycolatopsis sp. H20-H5; assembly: GCF_035828755.1. Lineage (NCBI taxonomy): Bacteria > Bacillati > Actinomycetota > Actinomycetes > Pseudonocardiales > Pseudonocardiaceae > Amycolatopsis > Amycolatopsis sp. H20-H5. The sequence goes on from NZ_JAYMZS010000010.1 coordinate 33,713, forward strand.
ACACCTGCCGCGAGAATCGGCACCCCGATCGCCTCGTAGGTGTTGTCCGAGCTGAATTTCTTGCCCCAGGTCTCAGGCGTCTTCCTGTCCCCGCCGAGCTTGATCCGGGCACTGGCGCCGATGAGCTCGCCGTGCCCGCCCGGCACGGAATACACACCCAGCTTGATCCCGAGGTCCGGCGGCAGCTCCAGTGGCACCGCCTCGGTGCCGTGCGTGCCCAGACTCCCGGCGACGCGGCCGCCGGCGAGCTCGGCACGCAGCATCGCGCGCGTCACCACGTCCACCGACCCACCCGCGGCAGTGATGGCCTGCTCCGCCGCGCGGACCAGGTCGTCGACGTCGCCCTGGAAGTCGAGTACCCGGTAGTCGGACTGGTCGTCCGGCAACGTCTCGGAGATGTCGGCGGCACGCCACTGCGCGATCGCCCGCCCGTCTGCCGCCACCTCGGACCGCGCGACCACCTCGCCGCGGCGGGAAGTCTCCCCGATGTCAGCGATCAAGGTGTCTTCGATCGGGGTGTGCGTGGTGACCGTGCGGGTGGCCGGCGCTGCCGCGACGCGCTCACCGTGCCGCTCGATACGTACATCGAACAGCATCTCGGTGCGGTGCTCGGCGATCGCGCCCGAGACCGTCTCGGTGTGCTTCTCCTCGATCGTCACTTCGTGCTTGGTCTGCCAGGTCTGCTTGAGCGACTGGACCAGGTACCCGACACCGAAACCGACATTGCTGTACGGCGCGCCGTGCGCGCCGGGATCCGTTTCCGCGTTCGCGATGGCCGAGTCGTTCTGGAACATGCCCACCGGGGCGAATACGGCCATCACCTGAGCCAGCACCCTGCTGAACTTGCGTTCGGAGCCGGCGAGGAACGTCACGTTGCTGGTCTTGACCAGCCCGCCGTGTTTGATACCGGTCGCGACCGGCGCACTCAGCTGCTCGGCGCTCACTCGCAGTTCGTACGTCTCGCCCTTGATCCGGTGCAGCCGGCGCAGGAGGGTGACAGTGCCCCCGTCACGCAGGTCGCCAAAGGACGCCTGCACCTTCCCCAGGCCGCGCTCGATCTCGCGGGGATTGTCCTGCTCGGTTTCCAGCGACGACGAGGGCAGCAGCTTGTCGGCCGTCTCCTGGCCGACATTCCGCACCAGTTGTTCGTACAACGGCTGGATGCGGTCGGTGAGATCGATCGGCTCGGTGACGCTGTCGGTCGACATCGGGACACCGATGTGGTTGCCGGCCGGCACCGGGCTGAGGTCGGTCGAACCGGCCGGGAGGTCCTGCTCCGGCACCGTCTGCTCAGCGTGTGCGCGCCGCGCGTCCACACGTGCCTGCTTGATCCGGATCTCGTGGAGTTCCTTGTCATCGACCAAGATCTTCACGGCCCGCGGCAGGTCGAAGCGCTCCGCGGCCCGGGTGACCGGCTTCGACTTGAACAGCTTCCACGGGTCGAAATTGCCCCGGCTCTTCACCTCGACCGCCGTGGTGACCTCCACCGTGGCACTGACGAGGTGCATCCGACGAGACTCCCCTGGCGTCTTCAGTTCATGGGAGAAGGTCGTCCGGTGTTCCCTCTTGTGGCCGAAGCTGCTCACCCAGAGACCGAGTTCGTGGATGATCGCCCCGAGGCCGTGAGTGGTCGTGCCGGGAGTGCCGTTGGCGGTCTCGCTGGCAACCACGAGGATCGGCTCGACCGAGGGCCGGACGGTCCAGTTGCCGCCGCGCTCGCTGCTCGTCGTGTCGGTACCGCTCACCGACTGTTCCGGCTGCACCCACATGCTGTCCTCGACCACTGGGTCGCGCAGCAGGTACGACGTCGCGACCATGGCGTCCGCGTCCGCTCGCCTGCGGTGCCAGCGCAACCTGCTCCGCCCGTGCGAGTGCGCCTCGTCGATCACAGCGGCGATTTCGCCGCTCTCGGATTCCCAGATCGGGTCGCCTGTTTCCAGCGCCGGGTCACCCGATGCCTTTGCCAGCATCGAACGCACCGAAGTCGCCACGTGCTTGAGCCCGTGGACGCGCCCGACGATCCGCAGGCCGTCGAGCCCGCCGGACGTGCCGCGGCCGAGCTCGTCACTCCGGTTGATCGAGACGTCGTTCAGACTTGTGCGGTTCTCCGGTTGAACGTCGGCGCGCAGTTCACCGTATGAGGCTGGCAGTTCCAGAATGACGTCGACGGTGACCGAACCCGGTTCACGCCCCTCCGCGGCGGCCGCCTCGTCCACGATCGTCAGTTCGTGCGGTTCAGGCGCGTGCTGGCCGGAGCGGCCGACGGTGACCCCGCGGGCAAGATCGTTGTGCCGGCTCCAGTAGGTCCCGGAAGCGGTGAGCTTGACCGTCGCCTTGTATTTGAGCATCGGCTCCGGTCGTACGTTGCCGGCCTCGTCCAGTTCCCTGCCACGGACACCACCGCTGGAGACTTGGGTCTCCTGCTGCACTCCCGGCTTGTTCAACCGTTCGTGCGTGACAACGAGATTGTTGTTGAGCTGCGGGGAGCCGACCACCGCCGCGTACACGCGCCCGACGATGCCACCGCCGAACGTCCAGATCCGGCTACGGCTGAAAGTGCCGGTCGCCTTCTCCGTGACTTTGCCCGCCGTGACGGGAAGGTCCGCGGGACCGAGGGGGATCAGGTCGCCGACCAGGCTGGGGGTCAGCTTGGTCGTGACGTGGTAGTCGTGGCCCCTGCCGGGTTCCGGCTCGAGTTCCAGCACCAGCGGCTGGTCGGCGACGAGCTCAGTGGCCAGCGCGGCCAGTTCCCCCGCGGAGATCCCGTCGCGGATCTGTTCTGTCCTGGCGAGTTTGCGCTCCTGCTTCGCCGAGATGCCGCCGGAAAGGGCCTCGTCTCCGAACTCGGTGACGAACGTGGTGTCCCGCCACTTCCACCGATGGTGCCCTGGCAGTTCCGCCGTGGAATCCCGCACGACCTTGCTCAGCAGCTCGGCCGCCTCGTCCAGCTGCAAGGCCGCCGAAGTCGCGGCATCCACCACCTCCTGGCGCGTGGGAGCCTTGTCCGTCACCGCGTTGGCGTCGATTCCGGCGCGGGCCGCGTCTTCGGACCTCGACCATTGGTAAGCGTTCACGGCGCTGGCGAAGGTGACCGGCGAGTGCCCCGCTTTGCGGACCTGCAGGTCATAGAGGACGCGGCTGCGCACCAGCGAGACAGTGCCGGAACGGGTGGTCTCGGCTCCCGTTTCGCGGTTGTAGCCCTGTTCGTGACTGCGGCCGTGGCCAGCGGACACGATGCCGCCGACGCCGACCGCGACTATGCCGACGTCGGCTCCCGGACCGGCGGAGAGCGAGAAGTTCGCGTTGTGCGAGGCCGTATTGAGGCTGTTGCCCGTGCCGAGCTTCGTCGTCACCTCCTCGTACTCCGCACCCTCGATGGTCTCGACGTAGATGACCCGCCGCGCGACAGCGCGCATTTGGACGCGCCTGCCCTTGTCGCTCAGCAGTTGTTTGAAGGGATTCCTCTTCACCAGCAGCTGCTTGATGGGATTGCCCCGCAGCGCCAGCTCGTTCGAAGACACCCAGCCCGCGCCCGTCGCGGCCTGGGCCGGCGTCACGGCCATCTCCGGCAAGCGTTCCTCGACGTTGGCGTCGCTCACGAACTTCCGCAGGACACCGAGTGAGTCCTTGTCCAGCGGGCCGACGTGCGCGGAGACCTGCTCGAACCGGCCATCCGCCCGAGAATCGCGCTGGCGCAACGGCTTGCCGTGGTACCGGCCGCGGACGTTGTCGCGGGGGTCGGCGTGTTCCACCACGAACGTGGGCAGCGTCGACGGCATCGGCACTTCGCGCCCGGTGTTACTCAACCCGATGGGCACGCTCAACTCGACCGAGACCGGGGTGTCCCCGGGGCGGAAGGCCTGGCCGACCTTGACTTCGTGGCCGGTCGGGTTCCCGGAGCTGTCAAGACGCACGACGGTGAAGGTGACCGGAGCGCGCACCACCCGCATCCCCTGGAAGCCGGTGTCGCTCTTCGGCTTCGCCGGGAGCGAAACGCCGATCCGCACTTTCCGCGAGTTCTTGCGCGAGTCGCTGCTGGATACGGTGGGAGCCGTCGAAACGCGACCTGAGCCGCTGAGGAAAACGCCGGGGATCATCGGGACGAAGAAGAAGAACCTCGCCAGCGGGCTGCGGTCGGCCGAAGCGCCGCCGTGGGACTCCCGCGTCTGCTCGGTCTCGGCCGAACCCGTCGGCGCATTCGCGTCGACCGGCTCGGCGGCCGACAAGTGCACCTCGGCGCGGACCAGTACGCGTTTCCCGTCGATGCTCATTTCCCGGCCGTCGCCGCGGAACGACTCGAGTTCGTTCTCCACGGCGTGCCGTAGTGCGCGGACGTCCGAGGCGTCCGCCTTGCCGGTCACCAGGCTCTTGGCCGCGTCGACCACCCGGTCGGCGCCCTTGGTTCCGGCGAGCTGCGTCCCCGCACCGAAACCGCCCCGGTTGCGGAGCAGGTAGCGCGGGAGGCGCCGCCACCAACGTTGTGGGGCGGGTTCGGTGCTCGCGGTCTCAGTAGCGATGGTGTCGTTTTCGGTGACCTCAGTCTGAACCTGGTGCTCCACCGGCGCGTCGTCGTGGCTCTCGACGCTCGCGCTGTCGTCGTGGTTCTGAGTCGCGGGGTCACTTCGCATCTCAGGCTCAGACGTGCCATCCACGCGGCCGGGCAACTCCAGCGAGCCGACACCGTGCTGCTTGGCGTCGTCGAAGAGCTTCCGCGGCGTGGGGGTCGCCGCCTCGGGATCCGGGTTCGAACCGTTGCCGGTCAGCAGCGGGATCAGGTCCTCGCGGGTGGCGTGACCCGCGAACGGGCCACCGCCCACCAGCCGATCCAGTTCGCGGGCCACCTCCAGGTCCCGCTCGTCCAGGTCCCTGTCCGCCTCCAGGCCGTACAGCTCCCGCACGCGATTCCGCTCGGCCTGGTCGGCGTGACCGGGCTCGCCGATTTCCCTGCCCAGCTCGACGTTCAGCTCTGGGCGCGCGGCACGCAGGTCCGCGACCAACTGTTCGGCCTCCGCGCGAGTGAGGCCGGGCCGCTGCTCGCTACCTGCCTCAGCCTGCCCCCAGCTGACTACCACCTTTTCCACGTAGGAAAGGTCAAGGGGGCCGTGGATCTGCCCTTCCAGGAAATCGTGTGTGCTCGGGCCAGGGGCATCCTTCAGCACGGGATCGAATTCGTAGTCGGTGGCTTCGGCGACGAGGTGCCGGAACAACTCCTCGTGGCCATAGGCGAGCAACGGGTACAAATGCTTGTTGTCGGTGTAAGTAACAGCGTTCGTATCCGCTTTCACGCCCACCGAGTCCCCAGGCGTGAACGTAGTGCGAGTACGGACGTCAGGGTTCCAGTGCAGCACGACGGTGCCGTACTGGATAGCAGAACCTTCCATCCGGCTTGGTGGGATCAGCGCGCTGTAGCGTGGCATCGCGGCCGGGTCCGACACGGTCGTGCCGTCGCCGCTCTGGAAGGCGGAGGAGTAACCAAACAACCCCTCCGCCTTGGCACGTTCGCTGACGTCCGTGGAGCCCTGCGAAACACCCGTTTCCCACAGATTCCGGATCGGCTGCCCGTCAGAGAGCAGTCGCATCAGCGGGATGTGGCCACCGTTGCCGTCAGGCACCAGCCGGTTCGGGAACAGGTTGGTGACGGTGGGCCAAGATTTGAGCTTCTCGTGCGCCTTTTCGGCGATCTCGGCTCGCGTGGCCTTGTCAGTCGGGTAGTTCACACCCACGTAGTTGTTGAGTGTGCGTATTCGGGCAACGGCATTGTTGCGGTCGCGCTGATTGAACTGCTCGCCACGAAGTCGCGCAGCCTCCAGCGCCCACGACTGCGCAGCAGTCAGTTTATCCCAGTCCGGCTCGTCATTCGGCGAGCCGGGATCGCGCGGTTTGGCCATACGTTCAGCTAAGCGTTCCAACTCGGCACCGTCGGGCACCATCCAGCGGCTCTCGTTCGCCGGATCCTCGGCGTCCTCCAAGTCACGACTGTGCATACTCAGCGGAAGCGTACGTCCCGTGTCGAACAGAACCTCGATACCGCGGCCGCCCAGTGGCGGTTCATCCCGGTCGTCTTCGACGGCGTCCGGGTGTTCCGTCGCGCTCAGGGTACGGCTGCCGACCGGTGTGTACACCGGCGCCAGAACCATGTCCGACGTCACCGGCGAGAACCACACCTCCGCCGGAGTCCCCAACCACTCTATCCGGTGCGCCTCCGGATCGTAGTAGACCACCTTGTCACCGAGCTTGTGCACAGTGAAGAAATGGCCACCCAGCTTGCCGAACTCCGCGAACACCAGTCCATGCGCACCGTCGGTGTCCCTGCTCCTTACATAATCCTCCACATCGACATATCCCTGCTCTTGCAACTCCATCGGCGGCAAGCCGGTCTCCGGCACCTGAGTTCGATGCACCACCCCACTCGGACCTGCCACGAATACGGTCGCCCGATCACTATCCGCCTTCAACATCTGAATCGACGACGCCAGACAATTCGTGTCGTGCCCTGGAGTCCCCGCGACGTAGTTGTCCCGGTTGATCCCCTGTCCGTGTGCGAATTTCTCGTCCAGAAAGGCCTGCTCGGCGGCCGGATCGTCCACAAAGGTCTCAGCCGAGACCACACCAGGCCGCGGCCCGGACGCCGACGTCTGCGAACCTACCGACGCACCACCAAAACCGAACGAGTCATACCACCGATTCGAGCTCCGGCCACTGCGCCCGCCCTTGCCGCCACGGTCCGCACCGGGGCGCCCGCCTCGGCGACTACCCGACGCCTGCGGCCGCATCTGCGCTCGCATCTCTGCCAGTTTACGGTTGCCGTCGTACCGCGTCTTTGTGAAAGGATCCGACAAAACTTCGTGGGCGGTGCTGGCAAATTGGAAGTACTCGGCGGCAACCCCCTTTTCGATACCCAGTTCCAACGAAAACTTGTCCGGATGCAACTTCAAAGCTAGCTTTCGGAACGCCTTCTTGATCTCAATCGGGTCCGCAGTCGATTCGAGGCCCAGTACCGCGTAGTAGTCCTCCGGATTCCTGAACTGCTCCTTCAACGAGCCCGGTTTACCCTGCTGTGCCGAAGTGGTCTCGTTCCCCTGCTGAGCTGACGACTCCCCACTCGGCTGCCGCGGCCGAGACTTCGCCTGCCCACCCCCACCAGAACGACCCGGCGCGGGCGTCGGACCAGACGCCTCCGGCGTGGGATCCGGCCGAGTACCGGACGGCTCCGCATCCTGGCGGCTCCTGTCACCGAAAATCTTGGACAGCTGATCGAACGCCTTTTGGAACCGCTGACGCTCCGAATCGTCCAAGGTTCCATTCCAAAGCCGCCAATGCGCCCGTTCGATATGGTGCAACTGCGCATCAAGGGGAACGCCCAACACCTCGTACGGGTCCTCCGCCGGAGACCTTTCCGGTGCCGGACGCGCGCCGGGGGCAGGCGCGGGTCGCGGCACAGACTGCGGCGCAGGCCGGGCCGCGGGCGGAGGCGTCGGCGCACGCGGAGGCACCGGCCGAGATTGAGGCGCAGGCCCAGGCCCACGGGAATTCCTACGCGACCCGGACACCGGCACCGGCCGCGACGTACCGCCACCGGACGGCCCCGCCTCGCGCCGCGGCGGATTAGGCGCTTCCCGCCGACGGGCCTCCACTTCGCGCCGACCGATTTCCTTGAGCTGGGCTTGGGTGAAACGAGTATTGTACCAAGGCGTCGTTTCCACTAACCGCTGGTGACGGCTTCCGCCCTCGCCGCGCGGCATCCGTACGGTCAGCAATCCGGCGTTGTCCAGCACAGTGACGTGCCCGCCAGGCATCATCACCATCGGCCCATTACCGGTGTACACCGTCAATTGGGGATCGATTTCGACCAGCTTGGACGCGAGCTGCTTGGCGACACCACGAAGATCGTCGCCCGTTACCAGCAGCAACAGCGCCGTGCTATCCCCGACCTGCGGAATCCTGCTCAGGATCAGCGCGGCGGTCTCCTTGTCCACCCAAACCTGGCGAGATCCTCTTTCCTCGCCGATTTGCACCGCGTACTTGTTCCCTCTGGCGTCGATCGTCACGGCCGGCGTACCGACCAATTCCAAGGCATCCACGGAGTCCGGCCGCGTAAATCTGTTATTCATAGCGCTGATCGCCGACTCGCGAGGAACCGTGCGCGCAAATCGGATAATGCCGTCGACAGTACTTTCCACCCAGTCACGCGTCCTGGTCACGTCCGACTGAAAGGAAATCAAATTCAGGCCGGCCATACCGGGCACCCTGTGATTAAACACCTCGTGGCGCGTTTCCTCCGGCCGGAACGAGATCTCGTACCCTGCGTCATCCGTTCCCCGGTAACGCATGGCGGGGCGAGACGCTTCTGGCACGGGGCCGGCCGGCCGGCCTGACGACCGCGTGCCCGGCCGAGTTCGAGGCGCAGACTGAGCCGCAGGCGGAGGCGTGGGCGCACGCGGCGGCACCGGCTGCGACGCACTGCCACCGGACTGCCCCGCCTCAGCCCGCCGCGGATTGGGCACTTCCCGCCGACGGGCAGCCATTTCGCGCCGATCGATTTCCTCGAGTTCAGTCAACGAAAAGCGGGCGTCATCCCAGGACTTCATTTCCACGAACCGCTGATCACGGTTCCTGTGCACGTCGCGCACCATCTGCACGGTCAGGAATCCGGAATTGTCCAGCACTACCAGGTGCCCGCTGGGCATCATCACCATCGGCCCGTTGCCGGTGTACACCGTCAATTCGGGTTTGACTTCGACCAACTTGGCAGCAAGTTCTCTGGCGGCATCGGGGAGATTATCGCCTGTCACCAGCAGCAATACCTGTTCGTTTTCCCTGACTTCTCGCCTTTTGCTGAGGATAACCGCGGCCGTCTCCCTGTCCAGCCAGACCTGGCGAGATCTTCCATCACGAATGACTTGTACCGCGTACTTCTGATCCCGCCTGGCGTCGATCGCCACGATCTGCGCGCCGTCCAATTTCAGGCCAACAATAGAGCCCGGCCGCGCGATGGCACTGGTCGCTGTCTCGCCAGGAACCGTGCGCACAAGGGAAATCACGTCACCGCGTACACCGTCCAGCCAGTCGCGCATCCCGTCCGCATCCGACTGGAAGGAGATCAAATTCATGGGGGCCGCGCCACGCCTGTTACGCTCAAATACCTCGACGTCTAATGCGTCCCGCTTGAACGAGATCGCGCGCCCCGCGCTGTCAGTCCCCTGGTAACGCGAGGGCGGCCTTCCCACCAGGTCCGGTCGCGGGTCATCGGCGGCGTTGTCGGGTGGCCGGAGAAGCTGCTCGCGGCTTCCGCCCGGCGAGAGGAATTCGTCCCGGTGCGGCGTGAACCACAATTTGACGTCGGACCCTTGCAGATCGAGCCACTCGCCGGTCGTACCGTCGAAGAATTCGACCAGGCCTGTCCGCGGATCGTGCACCACGTTGATCGGATGGCCAACACCATCCTCGCCGGGCACCGGCATCAATGAGCCTTGGCTGACTGGTGATTCCGCTTGCATGAATCGCCGAACAGCGTCGTACCCGCCTGGCATCGGCAAATACATTCCCCCGACAACAGCCTCCACCGCGGCCGTCCGCACCGGACCGGTCGTCGAGACCGCCTCGGACTGACGCGGTGCATCCTCCCGCGACGCCTTCCACGCATTGTGCGTAGCCACCAACGCGGGACCACAGTTCTCGGTATAACCAGGCCTACCAAAGTTCGGGTTGACGTGAACCAGCGCGGGAAACACGAGATCCCGATACCCGGTCTTCGCGAACTCCGTGGCGAACGGCGTCCCCGCTTCGACACGGTCCGCCTCCTCCCGCACGGAGTCCCGAATGGGCTGGAGCGTCAACGCCGCATCGTGGTCGTCCGTGATCTGGTCAAGATCCACGAACGTCCGGCCTCCAGTGGACTGCAGATGATCGAACACCACAGCCAGCGATCCGTGCTCCGGCAAACCGAGCCGGTCGCGCTGCCGGGCCGCCCACCCCGGATACAGCCGCACCACACTCGCCAGATCGACCTTCCCCTGCCCATCCCGCGCCACGTCCACCGACTGCACGAAGGCCGCGATATCCTGGGGATCCACCACCAACCGCACCGCACCCGCGAACAACTTGTACGCGTCCATGCCGATCTTGTCCGCCAGCCCGCCCACATCACCAGGCACGCGACGGATCACCTGTGCCAGCCCCAAGATCGGCCGCACGTGCGCACGCCCGAGCGTATCCACGGCATGTCGCAAGTCGCTGCGCTTGAACCACGATTCGTCGGGCAGGCGCGATAACGCCGTACCTGCCTCAGACACATAGTCCGGTGGCAGTCCGTTCTTCTCAGCCCACTCCCGCACCCGATCGCTCGTCACCTGCAGGCTAGCCAGTTCAGTCGCTGAAGGCTGCTCAGCGGCCAGGAAGCGGAACACCTCGGCACGCGTCCACCCGTACCGGTCCGCTATTTCGTCGGCCAGCGAATTGATATTTTCCACCAAGTGCCAGAACGGTGCTTCCAGCGTCCCGTACTTTGTCATCAAATCGTCTTGGACTTGGGACCTGATAAGTGCACCGAATGACACCAGCGCGCGCGGATCGATCTTCAGGTGGGTGATCAGGTGGTACACGATCTCTGTCTTGACGCCCAGATCCGTCGCCCGGTTCGCCAGATCCATCGGCACCCGGCCAACTTCCGCGCTGATCGAACGCAACGCCCGGAACTCCTGCCGCAACGAGGGAAGCCCGGAACGAGACAGACCCACCATCACCTGGCTGTAGTCCAGCCACGGCGATTCGGCGGAATCCCGGGCGATCGTCTCGGCGTCCAGGGCCATCCTGGCGCCCCAGCGCTGCAGCACCAACTCCGTCAACCGCGACCGCACCGGCTGGACGAAGGCCCGCGCGTCCCCGGTCGACATCGCCTCCACCTCCGCGACCGTCCGGCCTTGGTCACGCAAGAACTCCTCCACAGCCGCGATCGACTCATTCGCCGACAACTGAAGATGGCTCCGCAGCCCTTCGGCCCACGCCGGGTACTCTGCCTCGATCTGGTCGACATTCGCACTGTCATCAGGGTTCCGCACCGAATCACCCGCGGAACGCACAAACGCGGCTATATCGCTCGGATCCGCCGTCCACTGACGGGCAACGCTGAGCAGATCTACCGGCCGCATCCGAATCTCATCGGCCACAATGCGGATATCACCCGGCACTCGCCCCGTCAACTGGGCCAGGTCCAACAAGCTGTCCAAGGACTTGATGCCGATCGCGTCAACCGCCCGCGTCACCTCAGTGCGATCAATCCACCATTGGCCCAGCATGTCCTTGAAATCACCCTTGGCTGCCGCGACAGCCACATAATCCGGCCGGACATCATTGCGGGTCGCCCATTGCTGAGCCGCCACCATGAGCGAGTTCCCATTCCCGCGCGCTCGCCGCCCTTGCGGCTGCGCCCACGGCTGCACCCTATTGGCGAATTCTCCCGCCTCCTTCATCGCCTCCGGCGAGGGCCGCTCTTCGTCAAGGAACCTGTACACGTCCCTTTCCCGCCAACCCAGCCACCCAGCCAGATCGGCGACCAATACCTCGGCACGGTCCTGCGCGTCCTGATCCAGGTCACGCTGTTTGAGGCTGTCGACCAAATCTGTGAACGGCCGCAGATGCCCCGGCTCGACGTTCATCATCGAAGCGAGCCGGAAAAGCCGGAGGGTGCTGACCCCCAGTTCCGCCGCCACCTGTGGGAGGTCCGTGGGAACCCGCCCGATGCTGGCGCTGTACGCGCGCAGCTGGCGGACATGGCGCGGCGTATCCGCCAAGTCCAGTGCGTCCAACTGGCTGCGCACCTCGGCGTCGGCAGGCACCGATTGCCCGACGGCGCCTAGCTTGGTTCTGCTCCGGGCCAGGCTGATGAAGCGTCGTGCTCGGGCCTGGGGCTGCCGGTTCAGTGAGGCGAGCGTCACGGACTGCGACTGTTCACGCAGGAAGTCGGCGACGGCGTCGATCGACTCCTCCCCTACCAATCCCAAATGCTCGCGCAACCGCTGCACCCGCCCCGAGTACTCGGCCTCGACCTTCGCCGGGTCGGCCTTTCCGCGGACATTTTCCACCAAAGAAGCATTCGAGCGCACGAACTTCGCCACGTCTGCCGGATCGGCGCCCAACCGCGAAGCCACCCTGAACAGCTCATCGACCGGCATCCCGCTGTCCCGCGCCAACTGCCCGCCGCTGCCCAACCACTCCACCACCCGCTCCGGCGACGGCCGCACCGCGGTCAGGAACCGGTGCACGTCCAGTACGTACTCCCAGCCCAACCAGTCACGCAACACCCTGACTCGGTTCTGGATGGCGTTTTCGAGCTCCGTGTACCGATCCGTGGTAAGGCCGCTGCTGTCGAAGAGACCGTGAGCCGTACTCACCAGATCCTTGAACGCCACCAGCGCCCGCGGATCGATGATCAGACCGCCCACCAAGGTTTGGACGAGCCGCACCGAGACACCCACCCGCACGGCCGTTTCTTCGATGCCGTCCGGAACCCGCCGCATCGCACGACTGATCCTGAGCAGGTCCTCAACGTCCTCAGTGGCGGGTGCCACCTCTGAAACGGAGGCAGCAACGACGATCCGGCGGTAGTCCACCCATGGCGAGTCGGACCGGTCCTGATCGATCATCTCGGCGGTCAGACCGAAACGACCCGACCACCGCTGACGCACCCCCGTCGCCAGTCTCGCCCGCACACCATCGACTTCTTCCCGCGCGGCACTGTCCGACTCCGCGTCCAACGACGCGAACGTCCGGTCGCCGTCCTCACGCCGCAGATGCCGGAAAACCTCCGCGACCGAATCATTGGCCGTCAATCCCAACCGCTCGCGCTGACGCGCGTCCCACGTCGGGTAGCCGTCCGTGACCTTCCTCAGATTCACGACACCGTCCGAACCCAGCACCGAATCACCGGCGGAGTGTACGAACGCCGCCACATCGGCGGGATCCACCCTCAGCCGCGACACCACATCGAACAGCTCAGCGTCGTCCACACCGATCTCACCGGCCACGGCACCGATATCACCCGGCACCCGGCCTGTTATGCGGGTCAACACCATAATTTCTGGCAACCGGTCGATCCCCAGCGAATCAACTGCCTGTCGCAAGCCGTCCTGGCTGGCCGCTGGGTCGTGGCGCATGACGCCGAACTCGTTCCAGTCCACGGCCCACGCCATCCGCAGATAGTCCGGCCGGACGTCGTGGGTCGTCGCCCAAGCTTGCGCGTCCCGGTAAAACGCGTTGCCCTGTTGTCGCCACGGGTGCCAGCCCCTGGCGAAATCACGCGCCTCCGCCAGGTCTTGCTCACTGGGCTGACGGTCACCGATGAACCGGAACATCTCACGTTCGGTCCACCCTAGCCGCCCGGCAAGGAAGCGGGCCTTCGCGAGGACCTGGGACTGCTCCTGGTCGATGGTATCGTCACCGGAACTGTTCCTGAGCTCCCCGATCAGCCCCGTGAACGGCAGCAACCCGCTGGGCTCCGCTCCCAGTGACTGCGCCACCCGGTAGAAAGCGGCGACATCGGTGATTCCAGCGGCGGCGGCCAGCTGCGGAAGACTATCGGGCATACGGCCGATTCGAAGACTGAACTCCCGCAAGTCACGGAAGTTCTCCGCCGTGTCCTCGAGCCCCAGATCGATCTGCAGTTCGGACAACTCCGGGTATGCCAGCCACGGCGCATCACGCTCATCCGCCTCGACCTGCGCAACGGTCAAGCCGAACTCATCGGCCACCCGAACCCGCGCCAGCCACTGCGCTGCCTCGCTGTCGTCGCCAGGCAGGTCGGCAAACGTCTGCCCATCCTCTGCCAAGGTGCGGAACACGCCCGCGATCGACTCCGAGTTGTTCATCTGCAACCGCGCACGCTGGCGCGACACCCACGCCGGATACCGCGCCACGACCGCATCCACCAAAGCCCGCGAACCGGACTCGGACTTGACCGTCACGTACTCCGACAGCAAGAACGCCCGGATGTCACGTGGTTCCGCCTTCAGCCGCACTGCCGCGTCGAGCATCTGCTGCGGGCTCAACGCCTGCATCCGCATCCGGCCCGCGTTGGCCACCGCGGGAAGGTCGTAGGGGATCCGGCCGAGTTGGAGGCTGAGGTCGATGATCGCCCGCTCGTGCTCGGCTCCCAGTATCCCGACCAGCCGGTCAAACTGCTCCTGATTGAACCAGTCCCTCCCGCGCAGCACGTCCAGGTCGGCCAGCTCCTGCCAAGACCGTGCCGGGGAAGGGGGCGCGGATTCCTCGACTTCGCCGTCCCATTCCCTCGCCGAGCGAAGCAGGAAGTCCTGATCGGCCAGTTCGCTGGTGGACGGCTTCCGGTCCCCGATGAACTCGAACACCCTGGTCCCGCTCCACCGCGGCCCCAAAGCCTTGGCCAGATCATCGACCAGCTTCTCGGCCGCCTTACGGCTCTTGCGATCGGCCCCTGACCACGTTCCGTCGCCTTTCAGGCTTCTGACCAGGCTCTTGAACGGCAGCAGCCCGTGCGGTGCGGCGCCAAGCCGGGCAGCCAGGTGGAAGAGCCGGTCGGCGGGTACTCCGGCCTGCGCCGCGACATCCCGAATATCGCTGGGCAGGCGGCCAAGCGAGAAACTGAGACCCCGCAATTCCCGAAAGTTCCCGACCGTGGGCGCGACGCGCAGTTCGGACAGTAGCTTCAAAGCGCTGCCATAGTGGAACCACGGAGCCCTGGCGGCATCCCTCAGTACGGTGGACGGATCCATCCTGGGGACCTTCTCCGCCCACCAGCCGCTCATCCACCGGTCCGCCTCGCGGGAGTCCAGCTCGTGCGCCGCCTGACTGAACAGCCAGACAATCCACCTCGGGCGCACCGTCTCGTTCACGTGCACACTGAAATGGGCGCTGGCATGGCCGCGCAAGTACTCGGCGAGCGCGCCCGCGCTCACCTTCTCCTGGCCATAGTCCGCCGAGCCGAGGACACCCCCCAGCCAATCCAGGTACCGCGGATCGATCGCCAGCTCGTTGGCGAGGTCCATGAGGTACCGCACGCCGACTCCGAGCTGGACAGCCAATCCCGGCACCTCCACCGGAACCCGCCCGAGCCGCTCGCTTACCCGCAGCGCCTCATTGACCGGCACGCCTGCGCGAACCAGCTTTTCCACCCGCCTCGGCATGAACCACGGGGACTTCGCCAGCCCGGCGAATCGCTCGCGGCTGATTTCCAGCCGCTTCGACCAGTACTCCACCGACTCCTGGGACCGGTAAGGCAAGTCATTCCAGTCGATGGCGGCCACCCGGCCTACGCCGACCGGGGCATCACTCGTCTCCTGGTAGACAGGCGGCTGAGCGGAGTTCGGCTCCATGAGCAGTTCCTTGACTACTCCTTCGGTATCAGCGTCACCGAGAATAAGGAACCGCCCCGGCCGATTCTCATCCCAATCCCGCAGTTCGTTGACGACCTCATGAGCGTCCGGGTCGATGTCCACCTGAGTTCGGATATCGTACGGCCTGACAGTTGTGTCCCGGGCTCGCAGAATCCGGTAGTCACGCAACAGGCCCACATATTTGATCGCGCTGTCACTGACCTTGAGCTCGGACGAAGCCGCGAGGAACTCCGCGGCCAGCGAACGGAAATGCGCACTCCGCTGCGCCAGCCCTGCCAGAATCTGCGCCGGGAAACCCAGCCGGGTACTTATTTGCACGTAACGATTCAGATCCGCACCCAGCCCGGCCAGGTCCTTCCTGATCTCCTCCACGATCCGGTTCGCGTCACCACTGGCGTCTCCAGTGACAACGCCCGGCCGCGCCACAGCCCGTTGGAAATCATCGTGTAACGCCACCAACTGCCCGGTCCGCTCCACCCCCAGCCGCTTGGCCACCTCTCGCACCACAGCACCGTTCGGCAGGCCCAAATCCTGTGCGAAATGCTGCAAGAAGAATTCACTCTGCCGAAGCTCAACGGCGAAAGACCGAGCTAGGGTATCCGAGTTCGAGGGGTCGCGCATGGCGTCCACCTGAGTACTCAGGTTGTCACCACGGCTCGCCATATCCGCGGTCAGCCACGCGATAACTCGCGATGCGTAGTCCGCGGAACCCGCGTCCCCGCCGAGCCTGTCGATACCCGCCACCCGGCCGAGATCTGCACGCAACAGCACCAAGGTCTCCGGCCGCGACAGTCCCAACTGGAGGGCCAACTCTCGCACCACGACACCATCGGGCAAGCCCAAATTCGTTGCCAGCGCGTCGAAGTAGGGATCAGCGGCACTGGTCAGTACGGCCACCGCCTGCATTCGACCGAGATACTCACGCGCGAGAGCGGGCGGCAGATCGTGCAACAATTCCAACGGCACCGCGTTGCTGCTGAACGATTCAAGCAGCGACAGGTCCTTCTGACCCCAATCCATCCGATCGGCCAACCCGGCCAGGTAGCCGAGGTCGCGATTCGTCCGCACGCCATAGCGACGCAGATCCTCTCGCAACCTGGTAGCCAAATCCGCTCCGCTCAACTCAGCGGCGTCATCCCCAGCTTCATTAAGCACCCGCGCCAGGTGCGGGCCCAGTATCAACAACTGTCGCGGGTGGGCCAGCGTCCCTGACAGCGTCCGCACCAGTTTGAAAAATGGCTTCGGGTCCGCCAGCCGCATGTCCCTCGCCACCTGAGTGAACTCCGCGGGCCCTACCCCGAACGCCACCGACAGGGCGATCAGATGCCGAGGCCTGGTTCCTAGACGTTCCGCTATGTTGCGCACGACCGCCGGGTGACGCTCCGCCGCCGGGGCCAGTTTCTTGAATTCCGCGAATTGTTCCGGACTTACTCCCAGCGATCGCGCCTCACTTTCCAGCGCCCGGTCCTGCTTGTCTTTGGGCGGCGCCGAAACGGGATTTCGCCGTGGGTCCGCACCCTGCTTTCGCGATGGCCCCGTACCCCAGCCGGTCGGCTCGGTGCCGCCGACGTTCGTGAGGTCTGGCCTGCTGCCCGCGGGGGAATACACCGGCGTCAGGACGTCGTTGGACGTGTACGGCGAGAACCACACCTCCACCGGGGAACCCGACCACAACTGATCCCCCTTCTCTCCCTGAGAACCCACCACCTCCCCGCCACGCTCGAAAACGCTGAAGAAGTGCCCCTTTCCACCACCGAAGTCGGCGTACACCAGCCCACGACGACCGGCCCCACCCGCCACCCGCACCCGCACGCTCTCATAACCGCGTTCCTGCTTCGCCATCGGCGGCAGGCCCGACTCCGGCACCCGATCGCGGTGCACCGGCCCACTCGGGCCGGCCACGAACTCATCAGCCTGCTCAGGACTCGAATCGGCGTTCAATTCCTGAATGGCTCGCGCCAAACAGTTCTCGGCGTACCCCTTGGTGAACTGGTTCTGGTTGATTCCCGGTCCGTACGCGAAATGCTTGTCCGCAGCCGCCGCACGCCCGGCTGGTTCATCCACAAAGGACTCCGCGGACACCACGTTCGACTGTTCACCGTGGCCGCTGGGCCGATCGACCTCCGGCCGATGCGGCCGGAACGTGTGCTTGCCGTTCTCAACGACTTCGTCGACGTGCAGTTCTCCGGTGACGGGAGCACCGAACGGTTCCAGCCGCACCGGCCCGGCATCGGGCGTGTGTATCACCAGGTTGGTGCCGATGTGGGTAGCGACGAACCGGCCGACGGTTCGCAACGCGTTGGTGGCTTCCCCGTTCTCCGTCACGTTCTCCGGCACAGCCACGTCCCGGTCGATCACCGGGTCTTTTTGCAGGAAGGCGTTGTACAGATGACCATCGTGTGAGGGGTGCGTCGCGATGTGCACACCGATCCCGTACGGGTCCTTGTGGTCTTTGACCGCGCCTGGCTTGGTCAGACTGCCTGGTTCGGGCCGGCCGACCTGCATCGCGGTGTCGATCACGTCCTGCCGCAGCTGGTTCGCGTCCACCCCGTCGCCGAGTGCGTCGGCGACGCCGTGGTAGAGGCTGCCGCCGGCCACGTTGTTCCCGCCGGTGCGCAGAACTTCGTTGTTGACGTAGGCGAGTATCCGGTTCACGACGACGTCTTCGCGAGCGGTCACGATGTTGTGCATGCCGACGAGCTTGTGCTGAGCAGGGATGCCCGCGACCAGGCCATGGTCACCGACCGGCGTGGATACCGCCGGGTGCAGCTTGTTGAGCTTCCTGCCGCCCAACCACTCCCCGTGTTTGGTGGCAGGCGGCTTCCAGCTCACGGGCCCGGAGGCGGACGACTCCGGGCGGGGCCGGAACGGCTCCCGGTCCTCGTGGCTCAGGAGGGGGTACGCCGCACGGTAGTCCTTGGGCAAAGTGCCCTTCTTTGCCCCCCTGCCGTCGAAGAAGCGGTTGGGCACCGTGTCGAGAGCCACGTGTGACTGCGTCAGCACTCCTGAAGCGTCGTAGTCCTCGGCCAGCCGTCCGAGGTCGGTCTCGACCGCGGCGTTGACATAGTCGGCATCGAACGCCTTGCCCCGAATCGGGTGCTTGAGGTTCTCCGCGTTCGCCCGCAGCGATTCCGTACCCGAGTCGGCGAAGGAGAGCAGGTATTCGCCGTCGACACGAGCCGCGATGTCCGCGCGCGCCCGATCGTGCAGTTCGTCGTGCACGTCAGCATGGCCCGAGTCGTCGAGGCTGGACACACGCTCACGGTCAGCCATTCTCATCAGGTCAGCACTGGCCAGATCGACCAGGTCACCGCGGCGCGGGTTCGGCTCCCCCATGGCCACGTCCAGCGCGTGGGTCCGGACGTGAGCCGCCAGCAGAGCACCGCCCGTGTCCAGCAGCTCGCTGAATTCCCTGTGCGAGCTGACATCCTCGCCACCACGGAAGGCCGCCAACGACTCGTTCAGGTCCGCGATGAGTTCGGCACGTTGCTCCACTGACAGGCTGCTGCTGGCCTCGACGGCCGCCGGCTGGTAGGTGTCGGCCAACTCCTGGCCGTTCCACCGGGCGATCGTCTTGACCAGGTTCACCGCTTCGCCACCGCCGGGGCTGAACCGGATCTGCTCCGCCTTGGGCACGGTGTTGTCGTTGGCGAGCACCGGAAGCGCGTCGAAGAACAGGTTCGGCTCGGGTGGGTACGGCAGCAACGGGTGCGTCTCCGCCAGCCTGTCCCTGATACGCATGTCCTCCGCCACTTTCGCCGCGAACTCCGGACTGCCGCCGGCAGCCCGGTAGCCACCGACGAACAGCAGCGGTCGCGTCGGCCGTCCATCGCCGTCGGGGAACAAATCCGCGTCGACACTGAACTTGTTCTCGAAGTGGTTGAAAACGTGCGCCCCCGATGGAACGCCACGTCCTCCGGTGTCGAAGTCCTGGACGGAGATGTACGGGTGCATGTTCTTTCCGACAAAAGCCTCGGAAAGTTCTTTTGTCGGTTCGCTGGCGAGCGTTTCGTTGCGCACAGTCCCGTAGGGGAAACCATCTTTGGAATCAAAGGTGAGGCCCACCACCGCTACTGGTTTACTGATTCCGTTAATCATGCCCGGGACGTTGTTCAAAGCGTCCAGAAGGGCCTGTTCGCCGTTCTCCCCACGCGGCGCGTTGACCCCGAACACGAACCCGACTCGGCCGTCGAACCCCTCAGCCCCAGCCAAGATCGAATCGACCACCTCGCCGATCCTGCCCACATCGTTGACCGGAAGGATCGCGTTCACCACGAACGCCAGCTGCCGATTGTTGTCCACGAGGGTGGTCAACGTCTCGAGGTAGTTGTCCCGGGTCACCGTCGCCGATTCGGGCCTATCCGAGGTCAGCTCGTCGAACGCGCTGTTGGTGTGCCTGAGATCGAGCTTGAGCTTCTTCAGCTGGGTGCTCGGCGGGGCGAAGTCAGCAGGATCGTCCTCCTGCTTTCGTTTCCTTGATTCGTCGGCGGTTTCGCCGCCGGGCTGGGTATCAGCGGGCACGTGCGGCGACGGCCTACTACTCGTCGTGATCGGAGGGGAACCGAACAGCACCTCGTGCTGCTGGTTGCCCTCCGACCGGTGTGCCTCGTCCGACTGCTGTTCGGCGAAGTCGGTGGAGAGTTCGATGCCCCGCGGCACCGGCCAGAATCGGTATCCGCCATCGTTTTCGCGCAGAGTTGCGATGGGTGTTCGAGGATCGATCGGAGTCACGTCCGCGAAGGTGCCCCCCGGCACGTCGTAGAAGTTGACTACGCCATCGTCGTCCACATACGCGAGGATCCCGTGGCCGTTTGCTCCGTCCACCGACTTGGTGACAAGCGCCAGGCGATTCTCGTTCTGGGGCGACAGCAGGTGGCGCGCGACCTCGTCGGTGTCGTGCGACGGCTCTGAGAACTTTGCGTCAAGGGACTGCTCGACGGCTTTCAACGGCTTCGCTTCGCTGGGCCCGGAGGTGAACTGCCGCCCGTACTCGATGGCATTGGCGCCCTGCACTGTGGCCAGCATGCAGTTTGTCGAGGATGTCTTGTTCACCCGGGTGTGCCGGTTGACCCCGATGACGAGCCGTCCCGGCTCCGTGCTCTCCAGGAAGGCGTTCCCCGCGGCATCATTGTGGAAGCTCGCCTTGGAGCGCACCGGAAGGACCGATTCCGAATCCATCGACTCGATCGACTCCGTGTCGGAGAAGATCGAATCGGCATAGTCGGTATCACTGTCACTATCGGATTCGGTCGACGGGGCGGCCACCGGCTGTTCCAGGTCCGCGAGTCCCTTGACCGGCGCCTCTACCGACATGCCGAGGGGATGTTGGCGGGACGAGTCACCAGCCTTCTGCGACTGGTCGGTGTCGGGCGAGGACGGCCCGGACTCCGAGTGCCGGTCACTCGAAGGATCGGACACCGGCGAGGTCGCCGTCTGCTTTTCGCGACCCGGCAGTTCGTTGCGCGGCGCGTCCACCGGCACGTCGATCGACTGCCCGGCGGTCGAACCGCTGGCCGGCTGGCCCGACGTCCCGCCCGACTGACCGCCATTCGGCTGACCCTGCTGCCCACCAACGGATCGGCCTGGCGCCGGTCCACCACTCTGTGCTCCCGTTGCGGGGTTTCCAGACGACTGGCCACTGGCCGGCTGCCCGGCGGACGGCTGACCACCGAACGAACCGGTGGATTCGTGCTGCGCCGAAGTGTTGCCGCCTGCTGGCGCCAGATGGGAATCCGCGTTCGGGTTCGATCCGCCAAGGTCGCTGGAGATACCCTCCGTACTCGTCGGCGACTCCGGCGAAGGCCCGGAATTCGACTCACCGGGCTGAGTCTGGCCAATGCCAGGCGAAGACTGCGCGGAGTCCGCATCCTGACCATTCGCGAGATCGGACACCGGCGAGGTCACCGTCTGCTGCCCGGCATCCTGACCACCGGCTTCAGGAGTGCTGACCTCCTGAACGACCGGCCCCTCCGCCGAAGTGCCTGGCACCGACTGCCCGACCTCCGGCAGGCCAGTGGCAGGCGCCTCCACTGGCGCAGCTGTCGACTGTTCACCGGACGAGCCACCAGCTGTCTGACCCGGCTTCACGCCGTCCGGCTGACCACCAGTCTGCTGGCCCGACTGCGCGCCACTCTGCGAGCCCGCTGTCGAGCCTTGAGACGACTGCGCCCCGACCGGCGCGTTCGGCTGCGCACCACCCGACTGGGCTGACGTCCGTCCGCCATTCTGCGATCCCGTCGCGGAATTACCGGGCGACTGGCCGTTACCCGACTGACCCGGTGACGACTGGCCACTAACCGGCTGGCTGTTACCTGCCTGGCTATTGCCCGGCTGACCCGTCGCCGAATTCCCGGACGGCTGAGCACTACCCACCTGGCCGTTGCCCTGATCGGACACAGTCGCGGGGGGCTGCACCACGCTGGACGCGTTGGTGCCGGTCGGCTGCGGCGACAAGTTACCGCCGCCGTGCTGCCCCTGACTCTGACTCTGCACGGACTGCGGGGCCTGCTGATCCCCACTGAGTCCTCCGGCGGAAACCTGCCCACCAACCGGCTGCGGCACCGACTGCTCGACCCCACCGCTCAGCGGGCCACCGGACGGCTGCCCAGCCGGACCCGGAACACCCATCGGCGGCGGGACACTCACATGGGCACCACCGCCCGGGATATGCGGCGTGTGCACGTCCCCGGAGAACCGATGCTCCAACTGATGAGTGTACTGATGAATACGATGCAGAGCGAAGCCATCGAAGCCACCATTGATCATGCCCTGCCAAACCCCAGAAAAACCACCCCCATAAACCATCGCGCCGGCAACACCGATCGCAATCTCAACAATCGCTTCCGACAAACCGGCAGCACCCGCGGTATGCGCGAACTTCGGATCGATCTTCTTCAACACCCCATGAAGAATCGAACCCACAACACCGGCCATGCCACCCAACCACGCGGAAGCAATCAGATTCTGCTCATCCAGATTCTTACGATCCCCCTTGATGAACTGGGGAATCTCCGCACCGAACTCCTCCGCGATCTCCTCGAAACTCTCCCCCGCGGCTTCCTTGACACCCTTGGCGACAAACCGCACAGTATTGACAAGATTATGCCCGTACTTGTCACCCAAACCGTGATAGAAATCTTCCTTCGTCTGACGCGCCGCGCTCTTCCCGTCACGATACGCCTGCCGGGACGTCACCGGTGGAGACTTGGATTCCCCACCGACCGGCGGCTTCTCCGGAACCGGAGACTTGGGCCCCTCAGAAACCGGCGGCTTCTCCGGATGCGGGGACTTCGGCCCCTCGGACACTGGCGGCTTCTCCGGGAGCGGGGGCGGCGGCTTCTCCACCGGCGGCTTGACCGGCGGCTTCTCCGGAAGCGGCTTCGGACCATGACCGAGATCGTCAATCTTCAGCTTCGCCGCCTGAACGAAATCATCCAGACCCTTGAACATCTTCGAACTGAACCGCGGGCCCGCCGTCAACCTCGTACCCAAAGTCTCAGCGAGCCTGCGATAGAAATTCGACCGGATCTGCATAACAGCGACCCGGCCAGCCAAATAAAAACCAGGAACCAGCGGCGCCGTAAAAGGAGTCGCCAACGCCCAAGCAACATCAGCAGCGGTAATATTCGTCTGAATAATGATCTCGTACTTACCGTGCTCGGTATTCAACGCGAAATCGCGGAGCTGAAAACCCATCTGCAACGCGAGCTTCGCCACCTCCGGAGCACCCTGCCCCAGCGAAAGCACATAATCACGAAACGCGTCACCAGTCGAGCCGCCAACAGCCCCCAGCACAATATTGGTACCCACACCCACATTCTGAACCGCGAGAGTGACCTGCATGGCCTTGTCATCCCACTGATCGGCCGCAGCGCGAAGCTTGTCCTCATCCCCCTGAGGGAAGAACCCACCCGCGATAATCACGAACACCCAGTTCGCGCTGGGATCGACCGTCAGACTCATGACACACCAATCAACCGAAGCCACACCCACAGGCGCATCAAGTCACACCCACTCGACAACCTGCGGCATACTCAAACCAGCCGCTGCCTGCTCCGCCCTACGTCAAATCCGTGACCTCGCCGGTCGTGTCTTCAGCGTCGCTCAGCTCATACTTCCGAAACGGGACATCGCCGGGCGCGGAGGAAATCGGCGGCACACCTCTGTCGACTATCGGCAAACTCGGCGATGGCTTTTTTGCTTTCGGCGGGAACGACGCATCCTCGGACTCAATAATAGGGTCGAGTAGTTTTCCCCGGACAGCCATCATGTGCTTCAGTTCCGTTTGCGGCTTCTCCGAGCGAACAAAAACGGTGCTTTGCGTTGGCTTGAGTGGAACTACATCCGGATCAAGCTTCTCGGACTTCGAATAGATAGTCGAAGGCTTAAGGCGAGCCGTATTTGGAACAGGCTGCTCAGAGCGAACGGAAATATTAACCTTCGTCGGGTTGAGAGACTGCCCATCCGATGTCGACTTGTCCTGAATACCGCTACCATCGGTTGCCTGCTGGTCCCGAAGCTGTTCAGTGAGCTGAACATGGTTTTGCTCGGCGTCCCCGGCGAAACGCGACAGGTCCACCAAACCACGAGAGGTGCCGTCGAACTGGGCGGCGACCTGGAGCACACCGTCCACGAAAGTCTTCTTCGTGTCCTGATAGGTCTTCTCGAACTGGTTACCCGCGTCGTCATCGCCCCACGAGCCGTCAAAGATCGAGAGGTCGGCCACCGAGTTGTAGACCCGGTGCACCTGCTTGGCCTGCTCGTCGAACTCCCGCCCGCCGTCTGCCAGGCGATCACTGTCCACCCAAAACGGTTCGCTCATCGCGACCTCGCATTCCACTTACGAGTAATCACTGGAAAGTCCTGGTGACCGGCGTGTCCGTCCCGGTGAACGGATCGGCGGGCAGCATTGCCCCCAGGTCTGCCTTTCCCGTGACGATGTCCTTGGCGTTGATCCCCTCCGGCAACAGTGGCGACAGCAACTCGGCGTACTCATCCATGGCCTGGGCCCGTGCCTCGTTGATCGTCGCGAGAATCACCTCCGACAGTTCCGCCGGGACCATCCGCTTGTAGGCGTCGGTGGGGAACCTCAGGCTCGTGACCTCGCCCTGGCAGCCGACACTGACGGTGACCACCTGACGCGGTGCGGTAGCGCTGCAAGAGATGTTGCCGAGAGCGCGTTGAAACTCGACCAGCCCAGCCTGCTGCTCGCGGTACTGTGCAATGGACTGTTCCAGCTGCTCCTCGTAGTTCACAGACACGATGACGGCTCCTTGTCGTAGGTGTGGCTCCTCCAGCTCAGCTGAGGCCGGGGTTCAATGCCAGTGCCGCGGCGCGGATGGGGTAAGGCGGCCTGCCAGCTCTAGCCAAACCTCCCTCAACCGACCGTGGCCAAGCCCTCACTCGTCACCCGTTGCGTCACTCCGCGCAGGTCCGCGGACGCCAGAGTGCGGGATGCCGCGGTGGCGGCAAGCCGATCTGCGAGCCGGTGCGCGGTCCGCACCGAGCGGATCCCCGACTCCGCGAGCTGTTCGCTGATCGCCGCGCGCACATCGTCCGGCACCTGGTGCCCTCGCTCGCACAAGCGCCGCACGGCGATCTCGGTCAGCTCGGCGACCCCGTATTCCTCGATGTCCCAGTTCGCGCCGAACCACTCACGCAGCGCGGGCACCAGCCCGAACAGCGTGTTCAAATGCGACCGCTCGCCGATCAGGACCACGACGACCGTCCCCGCGTGCTCCCGCATCCGCGCTACCAGCGCCTGGGCGACCTCCACCGGCGAGTCGCCGTGCCCGGTCACCGAGTCCGCGACGTCGACGACGAGAACGCCCCCGCCCGCTTCCTCGAAAGCGTTCGCGACCAGCGCGGTCGCTTGTCCTGGCCAATGCGCGTGCAGCTCAGCCGACATCGACAGGCGCACGGCCTGCCCGATGGTGATCAGGCCCAGCTCGGCGAGGCACTGCGTGTACAGCCTGGCCACCTCGCCCCGGCCACTGTCCACCGGCCCGCCGAGCACCACGCTGGCCGCGCGCCCCACCGGCGTGCGACGCTCCTTCGCTTCACACAGGCGCAACAGGTGCATGCCAACGGCTTCGCGCAGGTCGGTGACCCCGGTCAGCTGGTAAAGCCGGCGCCACCCGAGACTGACCTTCAACGCGGCGGCCGGGTCCACACCGGCGTCCGGTGCGGCATCGACCTTCGCCGCCTGCTTCTCGATGATGGCGAGTTCGCCGCCCAGATCCGCGTCGGTCAGCCGGTTCAACTCGGTGTCCTTGGCAGGGGGCGCCAGCGCCAGTCGCGACGCCTGGTTGCTCACCATCGCCTCGAACAGCTTTCGCGCCACCCGGCCGTTACCGAAGGTCGCGTTCTTCGGCACCCGCTCGAAGTACTCGGTGAGCGCGCCGATCGCCCCGTCGGTCAGCTCGTAGTAGTGCTTGCGGCACAGGTTGGTGGTGATGGTCACCAGCTCGTCGACGCTGTAGTTGGGGAACTCGACGGTCTTGGTGAACCTCGACGCCACACCAGGGTTGGAGCTGAGGAACTCCTCCATCAATTCCGAATACCCGGCGACGATGACCACGACCTCGTCGCGGTGGTCCTCCATCATCTTCATCAGCGCGTCGACGGCCTCCTGACCGAAGTCCGGCCCGTTGATGCCCTTCTGGCTGGTGAGGGTGTACGCCTCGTCGATGAACAGGACGCCGCCGAGCGCCTTCGTGACGATCTCGGTGGTCTTGATCGCCGTGGAGCCGATGTACTGGCCGACCAGATCCGCCCTGGCCACCTCGATCATGTGTCCCTTGGACAGGATGCCGAGTTCGGCGAGCACGGAGCCGTAAAGCCTGGCCACGGTGGTCTTACCGGTACCCGGCGGCCCGGCGAACACGAGGTGGCGGCTCATCGGCGGCATCGGCAGGCCCATCTGCTGCCGCAACTGCGTCATCTTGATCAGGTTGATGAGGCCGAGGACCTCCTTCTTCACCCCCTCCAACCCGATGAGGCCGTCCAGTTCGGCGAGCGGACCGTCCAGCTCGAAACCGCCCGCGCCACCGCTCGCCGCCGCACCGAGCGCTCCCGTGTCCATCTCGGACGGCCCGGACGGCCCGGACGGCCGCTGACCTGCCTCACCGTCGGTCACCAGATCCTCGATCGACAGGCGATCGTGCTCGATCTGCCGGTTCACCGCCACGCCGCCGCTGTCGGTGACCACGCAGTGCGTCAGCCGCACCGGTTCCTCGGTGTCCACCCGGACCCCGTCAGCGACGCTGCCGGCGATTTCACAACTGGTCAGCGAGGCGCGCGCGCCGGGTTCGACGTTGACCCCATTGCGGCCGGAGCCGCGCACCCGGCAGTTTTCCGCGACGACGGACCCGCCGGCGACCACCTGGATGCCGTCCGCGGCGCAGTCGGCGAACTCGCTGTCCCGCAACGACACCTCGGAGTTCGACCCGGCACGCAACCCGCCGCCCCGGATCAGCGCGGACACGAACTTGGCTTGCGCGCCGTCGTCGAGCAGCATCGCGATCGCGGCGCCCGAAGCGAACTGAGCGTCGGACACGGTCAGTTGCCCGGCGCCGGACACAGTGACGGCCGCGTCGGCGGCTTCGATGGCGACGTCGTTCAGCTCGAGTTTGCTGCGTCCTTCCAGTACCACGGCCCGGCCGCGGTCGGTGTGCACGCGCAGCCCGTTGAACCGGACGTCCGAAGTGGACGTGACCTGCACGGCGCAGTCGGTGGTCCCTCGCACCGCGGTCGAGACGAAGCGCGGCGCGCTGCCGTCGTCGACGAGGATGCCCACTGGCGAGTCGACGATGGTGCAGCCGCTGAACATCGGGGTCGACTTCCCGGTGACCTGAACCGCGTTACGGCCGGCTTGGCCGAAAGTACAGCCGCGCAGCTCCGGCGCCGAGCCACCCGCGATGTGCGCAGCCTGATGCGTAGCCCCGGTGAATATTGAGTCTACAATAGACACTGTGCCGGTGCTCAACACGTAGAGGTCGAGATTCCCGCTGTCGCGCACGGTGAGCCCGGTGATGCTCGCCGTGGCCCGTTGCTCGACGACCATCGCCGGCTTCTCGGCACCGATGATGGTGCAGCGCTCGATCACCGCGCGGCCATCGCCGTTGACGCAGATTCCGTTGCCCTTGGCCTGCTGGATCCTACTGCGGCGCAGCACCAGGGAGCCCTGCTCGGTAACGACCACCCCGGACGATTCGAGCCCACTCACTTCGGTGTCCTCGACCGCGCTCGGCACCGGCGACAAGACCACCAGACCCGCACCGCCGGTGCTGCTGACGACGCAGTTCCGCAGCACGACCGAGCCCTGCGCCCGCGTCAGCAGGGTCGTCCAGGACGCGCCGCGAACCTGGCAGGAGTCCATGGCCACCTCGCCACGCGGCACGTCCACAGTGGCGAGCTTGTCGTCGTCGCAACTCAGCACAAGACCGTTGAGCTGTACGGCCTCCGTGTCACAGACCAGGACGCTGCCCGACCGGGCGTGGATCTCGACGGTGCCCGGCCCCTCCTCCGCGGTCAGCACCACCATCCGGTCCAGGACGAGGTTCTCCTCGTAGCGGCCGGGCAGAATGCTGATCATCGCCTCGCTCGACGCGTGCGCTATCGCCGCGCCGATCGAGGGGAACGCGCCTGGCCGGTCACTGCCGACCACGATCATCTGCCGCTTTACCACTGTCGCACCTCCCTAAGCCAGGCCAGGAAGCGCCTGGAACCGGTTCATCGACGACTCCGGAATCCGCCGCCTCGTCTTGCCGTCCGACCACCGTTCCACGCAACGCCGCAGCGATTCGGTCGCGAGCCCGTCGAGCGAGACCCGGCTGGCGTCCACAGTGCCGTCTTCGTCGATCTCACTGGCCGCGAGCTCCCGCAGCAGGATCTGCCCGCGTGCGCCTGGTTCCGGGTCGGACATGCCGAGCACCTTGAAACTGGTTCCCGGCATGAACAGCACCCGGTCTTCGGTCGGCTCGTTGTCCGGCTCGAGCAGCTTGGTCCGCCGCGCGGTCATCGACCACACCAGCACGTCGGCATCGCCTTCCTGACCGGCGCACGGCTGGGTGAGCGCGTTGACGAAACCCCACTCGGTGAACATCTTGCGGCCGCGGTACAGCTCCCATTGCGAATCCGTCGGTGTCATGGAAAAGACGGTGGCGCCGCGGTGCGAAGGCAGCCGCCGCAACCCGGCGACAACGCACCGCGCGAACGGCACGTGCGGCCCGACCGTCGCGGCACGCAGTGCCTTGTCGACCTCCGCGCCCCGCTCGGTGAGGTAAAGCCGGACGGCCACCGCCTCGGTGAGAACGTCAGGAGAGGAGTTGGTCATCGCCCCCTGGAAGCCTGGGTGCTCCGAGAGCACCCGCGCGATCGTGTTGGCCTGCACGCCGAACTGAGAGCCGAGATTCTTGCGCAGCCACGCGCGTTCCTCGTCGATGCCCTTGGCGGGCAGTAGCGCGACCGCGGCGGATTCCGGTGTGGGCTGGCGTTTCGCGTCGGTACCCGGGATGGTGCTCGGCGCAGGCGCCTTGGGCGCGGCGGGGGCGGATGCCGCGGATGGAGGCTTCGCCGCTGCCGCGGGGATACCGGGGATGGTGACGCCGGGTGTGTCGGCCGACGCTGGGAGTTTCGACGGCGCTGGGGGTCCCGACGGCGCTGGGGGCTCCGACGGCGCGCTCTCCAAACGCATCGAGACCGGCGAGTAGGGGACGACCGGCGCCGACGGGACGGTCGCCGCGACGGCAGGGGTGTTCGGCTCGACGACTGGAGCTTCGACGGTGCTCTCCTCGCCGACCGGGGAAACCAGCGCGGCCGAAGCGGGCACCTCGGCCGGCGGAGCCGGGGCCTGCACCACCGGCCCGCCGGAGTCCAGCCGGGCGGAAATGGAAACGGCACGTTCAGCGGGCGGGAGCTGCGGCTTCGAGGTCGGGAACGGCGCGGCCACGGTCCGCTCGGCGGCGGCCTCGACAACAATCGAGGCCGCCTCCAGCGCGGCGAGAGCGCGCCCGGTGACCTGGACCCGGGGACGCGCCATCGCGGTCGTCGGCACCAGGATGCTGGCCCGGCCGGTCGGCGGATCGAGCCGGCGGCGCACGTCCTCGGCCAGCGTCTGCATCCTCGACGCGTGCTCCTGGGTCGCGGCGTCGAACACCAGGATGTTCTGGTTCGCGTCCACCGGCGCCGCGCGCACCACGGCGGCGTTGGCGATGTGGTCCGGCTGCCGAACCCACAGACCGGCCTGGATCACTTCGATGACGGCGTCGGGCGCGTACCAGAACACGCCGGGCGACAGCTCGGGGATGTCGGCGATCGGCCGCCGGTACCCGTGGATGATCGGCGGGGCCTCGTCACCGTTCTGCTGGGGCTGATAGGCGATTCTGGTGGCGAAGGTGCTCCAGCCGAGCGAACCGTCTCCACGCACGGTGAGCACGTCGGGGTCCCGCAGCGGGCCGATCGGCATACCGGTGTAGCAGACCACCTCGCGCCGCAGTCCATCCGCGAGCGCCTGGCCGAGGGTGGCCTTGGCAGGCACCTGCACAGGTCCATAGTGGACGAAGCGGGCGGTTCCCAGCAGGTCCGCCGGCACCGTGACACAGAAGCGCAGGACATCGTCCAGCGTGATGGCCGGGGTACCGGGGCAGCCGAGCACGATCGTCGGCCCCTCAGGCCTGCTGGGCATCTCGCCGATCAGGCGGCGGCGGGCGGCGGACAGCCGCATGTCGTGGCCGGCAGGCCGGAGCCAGATCCCGCCGGGCACCGGCTCCGCGGCACCGGTGGAGCTGGTCTGCGACTGCTCCACGAAGGCCTTGGCTTCCCAGGGCGGACGCGGAAACCTCTTCGCCTCCCAGAGTGGCGGCTGACCGGGTTGGAAACGGACCCAGCCGGTGTCCCGTCCGGAGTGGACGAACAGGGAGCCGCTCGCGCCACGCAGCACCACGCCGTCCGGTGCGATGACCGGCCGTCCGATCCGTTGCGAGAGCCATTGTCCGGCCAGCGCGGTCGCTTCCCGCGACCGGCCGCCCACCACCAGGCGGACACCGCGCCGCCCGCGCGGCAGGCACGCCGCGACCGATTCCCACACCGCGATCGGGCAGTCGGCGGGCAGGTCGAGCACCACCAGGTCGTGGTCGGGGTCCGGGGCGATGGCCATGGCGAGCGACATGGCCTCGTCGGTCAGGTTGTCCCCGGCGTGCACCACCATCGCGTTGCCGATGGTGGAGTTCGCCACGTCGATCGGGGAGTGGTGCCGGGACCGGCGCCTGGCCAGCGACATCCTGGTTAGCGGAGACATGGCTATCCTTTCTCGCTGACGCCGAGGGCGGCGCGGGACAGCGTCGGCCCGGTCGGCAGCGCGCCGAGTACGTCGGCAGGCACCGGAGTCGGTGGCACACCGGCGTAACCCAGCGCGTTCACCGAGTTGTCGTCCGGAACCGGGTACTTGATGCCCCGGTCGGTGATCAGGTACCGGTGCGGCTTCGTCTGCCCCACGGGGAGCGGCACCTCGGCGGCGAAGATGCCGGAGTTCGGCAGCACCATCGCACCGACGGTGTCCCGCATCGGCGGCCCGGCCTCGTTGACCGGAACGAGCGTCACATAGCTCGAGACGAACTGCTGGACCGGCTGCTGGACGAGGCAGGGCACCTGCGGACCGGCCGAACCCGCCGGCGCGGCCATCGACGTTCCGAGCACGTCGGGCAGCCGGGTCATCAGTGACGAGTCAGCGGAATGGGGCACAGCGTCGATCTCGGGTGCGGTGAGGTCGACCGGCGCGCGGTCCGGGTGTTCGACCGACGTCAGCGCGAACTCGGTACGGCTCATCGGTGCGAGCCCGTCGGTGCGGAGCACGAAGTACAGCGGGCTGCCGTTCGGCAGCTCCTGCCGGAAGGTCTGACCGACCGTGCGCGTCGTACCGGCGACCGCCCGCCCCGGCCGCCCGTCGTCGGGGATCTCGGCCGCCGCGAGGGGTTCACCGTCCGGGAGCTGGTTGAGCCAACCGTCCGGCGCGGCGCTCGGCGTCATCGCGGGCACCCCGAGCGCGACCAGCACCCGGGGTCCTGCCAGCCGGTGCTTGTGCCCGTCGAGCACCAGGTACTGACTGCCGGTCGCGGCGGTGACCACCACGTAGCGGTCATTCGTGACCGGCGCCGGGAAGGCGG
Source organism: Amycolatopsis sp. H20-H5 (assembly GCF_035828755.1). Classification (NCBI taxonomy): domain Bacteria; kingdom Bacillati; phylum Actinomycetota; class Actinomycetes; order Pseudonocardiales; family Pseudonocardiaceae; genus Amycolatopsis; species Amycolatopsis sp. H20-H5. Next base: position 65,241 of record NZ_JAYMZS010000010.1, read on the forward strand.
CCCCGTCGATGATCACCATGCTCATCGCCGGGGAAAGCGCTGCGCGGTCGTTCAGGCACAGCAACCACGAACGACCAAGGGCGGCTGTGCCAGGCAAGCTGTCCGGCGCGCCGGGGATGCCGATCGGCGCGCCGTGCGGCACCCCGGCGATCGAGGCACTGGAGACCATTTCGATCCGCGGGCTCTTGCCCAGCGCCAGCATCGCCGACGGCTGGTTCAGCGTCGGCCGCAACAGCTGATTCAGGTACAGGTACCGATTGCCGGTCTCCTTTTCGACAATGAGGGTGCCCGGTTGCTTCCACGTGGTACTCCCGCCGGGCACGATCAGGCCGTACACCCAGAAGCCGATCGCGACCAGCAACGCGATCACGAGTCCGAAGTAGAATCCGAAGCGGCGGCCGCGGTCCGGTGGTTCCGCCGGGCCGGGGTCGCCGACCGTCAGCGCGGAACTCATGCGTCCCATCAGGAACGCATGAGCGTCGACACGGTCCTTCTGTGTCTGCATCAGATCACCCCGCCAGACCGCGCGCCCAGGCGTAGACGCCGAGTGCTTGAAGGAGCAGCGGCAGCACCGCGAGGGCGGTCAAGGTATCCGAGATATTGCCGATGTGGCCCCAGATCGGCAGCATCCGGCGGGTCGACGCCCTGGTCGCGGCGAGCACCAACGGCGGGACGGTGCACAGCAGAAGCACGAGCACGGCCCATTGCAGCGACACCGACGCGCCTTCGCCCGTCAGGTCGATCGCGATGTACATGATCCCGGCCGTGCCGGAAACGGTCACCGCGAGCCGCTGTGCCACCCCGATGAAGGCGCGCGCCCGCAGCAGCACGCCGAAGGTGAACATCATCGGCAGCACGAGCCCCACCCAGTCCGGCAGGTCGAGCATGAACGGGAAGGAGACCAGGTAGGTCAGCGCACTCACCATGACGAGCACGTTGAGATACCGGTCGGCGAAGCCGGTCCGCTCGACGATGTCCTTGGCAGGCGCCGGTTCGATGTCGATCTTCAGGTCCGCCCCCGTCTTCGGCAGCTGCGGACCCCTCAGCCGCGCCGCCCGGATCGCGAGCTTGGGCGCGTAGATCATCAGCAGGAAGAACGCCGTGGACATCGTCGCGGCTGTCTGCGCCGGGGTCAGCTCCATCCCGGCGTGCAGCCACGCGCTGATCATGATGGTGATGCCACCGGCCGCGACCACCCCGAACGGCACGATGGGCAGGTGCCCGGCCACCGAATAGCGCGCCCCGAGCAACAACCCGGCGGCGGCGGTCGCGCACACGGCGGCGACGAGCACCTGCGGGGTGTTGAGCTCGAGCGCGTGCGCGGGGCCCGCGACTCCGATCAGCCCGGCCGTCGCGGCGAAACAGCACGCCGCGACGCCGGGCAGCGCGGCGAGAAAGTAGTCGTCCAGCCACCGTCCGGCCGACACGGACGCCGCGGCGAACAACCCGGCGAGCACCCCGGAGCCGATCGTGGCCGCGACACCCGAGCTGTTGGTGAACAACACCGTGAAGACGGTGACCAGTGCGGCCAGTGCGAGCGAGATGAACAGGACTTTCCCGTGCCACGGCTGCCAGTGGTTGCTCTGCCAGCCCACGGCGGTGGCCATACCGTCGGCTATGTCGTCGAAGTCGAGCTCAGGCAGCGGATTCCCCGCTGGACGCAGGTAGAGCTGTTCCCCTTCCAGCAGGTCGAGCGTTTCCGGCGTGCCGTCCGGGTCCAGCGGATCCTCGCCGAGTCGTTGCAGGACCCAGGATCCCGCGTCGCCGGGCACCGGCACCGCGCTGTCGAGCGGGCCGGCGGGTGACGGGCCATTGCCATCGGCCGAGGATGACGAGTCGCCGAAGGCACCGGGGTCCGCGCGTGTCGCGTCGACCGTGTGATGCACGAGCATCGGCAGCAGGTTCGAGATCGTGGTGGACGAGGGCACCGCGAGATCGACCTTGCCACTCGGGCCGAAGACGGTGATGCGGCTCATTTCGGCCGCCTGTGCGCTGGTCATGCGAGCCGCCTCATCGTGATTCTCCTACCAGTTCCCGTGCTGACGTTTGGGCGAACCCCGTCTGGATCAACTTGACGCTTCGCCTGGTCACGAGCTGGGCTCGACCGGCTGGCAGCGTGCGTGGCTTCGCCTCGCCGAGGAACTTGCCCTCCTCCTTCGGGTACGAGAACAACAACCCCGGGTTGCCCAGCTCCCACAACCGCCGGACGACCGGGTCCATCATCCCCCGCATGCTGCCGGCGCTGGACCGAGCCACGATCACATGCAGTCCGATGTGGACACCATGGGCGAGGAGCGGCAGTAGCGGGTCCAATGTGGACCCCATCCCGGCAGGACGGGAGAGCAGGTCGTAGTCGTCGACGACCACGAACAGCTCGGGTCCGTCCCACCAGTCCCGCCGGCGCAGCCGGTCCGGCGCGATCTCCGGCCCCGGAACCCGTTTGCCGAGCGAGACCGACGCCCGCCCGGCGAGGTCGTAGAGCGCGTCGGCGGTGATGCCGTAACCGGTGCGATACGCCTCCGGCACGCTTTCGTCGAGATCCCGTCGTGAGTCCCCGAGCAGGATCTTCGCCTCGCCCGGCTGGTACCGCTTGGTCACCGACTCGATCACCAGCCGCAACGCGTTGGTCTTCCCGGTCTCGTTGTCCCCGAACACCAGGAGGTGCGGCGTCGCGGCGAAATCGTGCCACACCGGGCTGAGCCGTTGCTCGTCCAGCCCGAGACAGAACCGGAGCGGGTCGCCTTGCGGTGCGGGCAGCTCGGCCAGCGGCAGCTTGGCAGGGAGCATCCGGACGGCGGGGGCGAGCTGGCCCGGCCAGAACGTCCGCGCCTCCTCCGCAGCGGCCTTGGTCGCGGCGGTGAGATCGCTGGTGTCCGCGCTGCCGTCCATCCGCGGCAGCGCCGCGAGGAAGTGATGGCCGACGGTGGTCAGGCCGCGACCGGGCTGGGGCGGCACCGTGGCGGCCTTGCGCGAACCGATCTCGGACTCCATCGAATCGCCGAGCCGCAATTCGTACCGGGTGCCGATGAGATCGCGCAGCCAGGGCCGGATCTCCGACCACCGAGTCGCGCCGACCACGACGTGGATCCCATAGGACAGGCCGCGAGAGGCGAGCTCGTTGATCTTGGACTCCAGCTCGTCGTAGTCCTGCCGGAGGCTGAACCAGCCGTCCACCACCAGGAACACGTCGCCGTACCGGTCGACGATCTCACCGTGCCCGCGCATCCTGCGGTACGCCTGCATGGATTCGATACCCCGCTCGGTGAACGCGGTCTCGCGCGACTCGAGGATCTGCAGCAGTTCCTCGATCGTGCGCACCACCCGGTCACGTTCCAGCCGGGTGGACACCGAACCGACGTGCGGCAGACCGGACACGGACATGATCCCGCCGCCACCGAAGTCCAGGCAGTAGAACTGGACCTCATCCGGCGTATGGGTCATCGCCAGCGACAACATCAGCGTGCGCAGCAACGTCGACTTGCCGGTCTGCGGGGCGCCGACGACCGCCACGTGCCCGTCCGCTCCGGACACGTCGGCGAACAGCAGCTCGCGAAGCTGCTCTTCCGGCCGGTCCACCATGCCGATCGGCACCCGCAGATGACCGAAGCCACTGCGATCTTCCACGATCATGCCGTAGATCGGGTCCGGCAGCACGCTCGGCAGGAGGCTGTCCAAGCTCGGCGACTCCGACAGCGGCGGCAGCCACACCTGACGTGCCGGTGGGCCAGAACCTGCCAGCCGGTCGATGAACACATCCGCCAGGCTCGCCACCTTCTCGCCGCTCTCGGCAGGCGCCTTTCCCTTTTCGTCCACTTCGGACTCATCCAGGTCGTCAAGCACATACTTGAGCGGGTTCGCCATGGTGCTGAACGGAAGCACGTCGACTGCGATCGGCGCCTCCCGCGCCGCCGGCCCGGCCGTGGGGGCGGTGGTCGGACTCGGCCCGGAGACGTAGGCGCCCTTGAACCGCACCAAGGTCGTGGTGTCCAGCTTCAGATAGCCGTTGCCGGGCTCGGATGGCAGCTCGTACGCTTTGGCGACACCGATGACACTGCGGGATTCGATCGAGGAGAACGTGCGTAGCGCGATGCGGTAGGACAGGTGTCCCTCCACCCGGCTGATGCGACCCTCGTCCAGTCGTTGCGACGCGAGCAGCAGGTGCACGCCGAGGCTGCGCCCCAGCCGCCCGATCGAGACGAACAGGTCCATGAACTCCGGCTTGCTGGAAAGCAGCTCGGAGAACTCGTCGACGACCACCAGCAAGACCGGGAACGGCGCGAGCTGCGCTCCCGCTGCCCGAGCCTTCTCATACTCGTACAGCGAGATGTACCCGCTGGCACGGAGGAACTCCTGCCGGCGTGTCATCTCCCCGGAGATGGCGTCCTGCATACGGCTGACCAAGGGCAGCTCGTCGGCGAGGTTGGTGATCACCGCGGAGGTGTGCGGCAGCTTCTCCATGCCGATGAACGTGGCGCCGCCCTTGAAGTCGACGAGCACCAGGTTGAGGATTTCCGAGGAGTGCGTCGCGGCGAGCCCGCAGACCAGGGTGCGCAGCAGTTCGCTCTTGCCGGAACCGGTGGCACCGATGAGCATGCCGTGCGGGCCGACGCCGCCCTGCGCGGGCTCCTTGAGGTCCAGCTCGATGACCTCGCCGTCCTCCGTGACCCCGATCGGCACCGACATCCTGGCACGCAAGGGGTTGCGGGAGCGCCACTGCTGGGACACCTCGAAGGTGTGGACGTCCTTGATGCCCAGCAACGTGGTCAGCTCGAAGTCGCTCTCGAGTGGACGGTCGTGGACCTCCACGGTGCCGCTGGTGCGTCTCGGGGCGAGGATCCTGGCGAGGTTGTCCACCTGGCCAAGGCTCAGCCGGTCGCACTCGGCACTGCCGACCGAATCGCCGGAGGGAAACTCGACGGTCGACCCGTTCACGGTCAGCCGGAGCACCTTGGGCCCACCGGTCATCGCGCCGGTCACGTCGAGCAGGACCACGTTGCGCAGCCCGACACCGTGCAACCGGGAATGCTCGGGGACGTTCCCGAGGTAGGCGACGACCACGATGAACGGCTCGTTGACACCTGGCACCACGGATTTGTCGTGATCGCCGCGATCGATGACTTCCTGACCGAGCAGGTCCATCAGCTCGTCGTGCTCGGAAGCCAGCATGCGCACCGGCCCCGTCGCGTCGCGCACGGTCGGATGTGCGTTGTGCGGCAGCCACTTCACCCAGTCCCACTCTGGCATCCCGGCCTCCGGGGTGAGGACCGCGACGTGTAGCTCATCCGGGGCGTGGAAGGTGACCAGCTGGCCGACGATCGCGCGGGCCAGCCCGAGCGCGGCGTCAGCGTCGCCTGCCAGCTCGACACTGGTGAAGCTGCGCAGCCCGACCGAGGTCGGAATACCGGTGACCGTGCGGTAAGTCTCACTGAACCGGCGCAGGGACACCGAGGCGAGCGGCTCGAGGTCCTCGATCGGCTTTGTCGACGGCGGCAGGAACTTCAACGCGGCGGGCTGGCTGCCCAGCCCGATCCGCGCCCTGCCGAAGTCGTCGTGGGTGCCCCTGCGCTCCCAGAGCCGTTGGCCCAGTGCGATCGACCACAGCCAGCCCGGGTCCGGGTTGTGCCACGCGACCGCTGTGCGCTGCTCGTTCGCGGTGTCCCTCGCCCGTTTACGCAGCTGGGTGATGTAGCGCAGGTAGTCGCGCCGCTCGGCCTCCATCTTCTTCTTGCGGTCGGCGCCGGCCCTGCCGACCTGGGCGACGCTCATGAAGATCATGGACGAGCCCATGGCACCGCCCATGATGTACATGATCGGCGAACCGTTCGACATGCTGAACATGAGCACCATGGCGACGCTGCCGATGCCCATCGGCAGGAACGTCAGCGCCGAGCTGATGTTCCGTTCCGCCTGCTCCGCCATCACCGGTGGCTCTTCGAGCTGGACCTCTTCTTCCGGCGTCTCCGGCCCGGCCACGCGGGGGAGCCGTTTCACGGTGATGGTGTTCATTCGAGCACGCCCCTCGGTACCGGTCCTGCTCCGCCCCAGGCGTCGTCGGACTGCTTGAGCAGGTTCGACGCGGTCCGCTCCTCTTCCTCTTCCTCGACGTCGGGATCCGTCTCGTCCACGTCGTCCGCCGGCTCGTCTGCCGTCTCCCCACCGCACAGCAGCATCGGCGGATCGTCGACCAGCTCCTCACCGCGTTTACGGCGGTAGGCGGCCAGCGCGCCGTGTTCACCACCCCGGTCGTGCTCCCACGGCTCGGTGTCACGAAGCGCGTAGTCGGGGGCGGCCCCTGCCTCGTGCTCGTCTTCGGTGGCCCCGCCAGTTGCCAGCGGCATCAGGAAACCGAGCGCACCGGCCCCGGCCACGACGTCCCACGCGGCCGTGTCCTCCTCGGCCTCGGAAGGCTTGACCACGGCCACCCTGTCGTCAGCGTCGTCGTCGAGCGCCTCCTGCCGCGGCGATTCGTTCGCGACGCTCCGGGGTTTCCAGTCCGGAATGGACGGTCCGGCCGCGACGACGGGAACAACGACGGCATCGGGAACCGCGGGTGCGGTCGTGGCCGGGACGCCCTGGTCTCCGACGAGAGCCTGGGTTCCCTCGATCCCCCCGATCTCCGAAGGCCCCGCCGACCACGGCTCACTCTCATCACCCAGCAGACCGGCGGAATCCGGACGCTCGGCACCCTCCTTGCCGCCGTCCCAACCACCAGTCGGCGGCAGCATCATCGGCGGCACCGCGGCACGGGGCTGTTGCACAGCCCAGGACTCCGGTTCGCTGGCCGGGGCCTGAGAACCGCCTGGCTCACCACCCTCAGGCGCCTCGACCGACCACGGGTCATTCTCGTTACCCAGCAACCCGGCGGAGTCCGGACGCTCAGCACCCTCCTTACCGCCACCGCCACCACCCATCGGCGGCGACGTCGGGGGCACCATCGGCGGCACCGCGGCACCAGACCCACCCGCGGGCACCTGAGTCGCCCACGACTCCGGGCTACTCGCCGGTGTGTTCACCCCACCCGGCTCGACACCCGGCGGCAGCCCATCACCCGACCACGGCTCGATCTCGTTACCCAGCAACCCGGCGGAATCCGGACGCTCGGCACCCTCCTTACCGCCACCGCCACCACCCATCGGCGGCGACATCGGCGGTGCCATCGGCGGCGGCGCACCAGCACCACCAGACCCACCGGGCGGCACCTGAGTCGCCCACGACTCCGGGTTACTCGCCGGTGTGTTCACCCCACCCGGCTCAACGCCCGGCGGCAATCCCCCACCCTTCCACGGGTCGATCTCGTTACCCAGCAGACCGGCGGAATCCGGACGCTCAGCACCCTCCTTCCCACCACCGCCACCGCCCATCGGCGGCGACATCGGCGGCGGCGCGGCGGCACCCTTGTTGTCCTGACCGGAGCCGCCTCCCGGATTCTGGGGATTCGTCGCCCAGTCCTTGGGCCCGCCCGAGCCGGGCGGCGGCACCTCATTACTCCCTGGCGGCGGCACCGGCGGCGGGGAGACATGACCACCCGGCGGCGGCGCCACGTTACTGCCACCCGGCGGCACCACGCTCTTGGCGCCTCCTGGCGGCTTGTTGCCGCCAGGAGGCGGCGACACCGGCGGCGGCACCGGCGGTCGCAGGCTGCTGCCACCGGGCGGCGGCGACACGGGCGGCGGCACGGCGTTGCCACCCGGCGGCGGCACCACGGGCGGCGGCACCAGGCTGTTGTTTCCCCCCGGCGGTTTGTTGCCACCCGGCGGCGGCACGACCGGCGGCACCAAGCTGTTGTTGTTCAGTCCCGGCGGCGGCTTGCTGCCACCCGGCGGCGGCACAACCGGCGGCACCAAGCTGTTGTTGTTTCCCCCCGGCGGCGGCTGATTGCCACCCGGCGGCGCAACCTTCATGTTCGGCGGCGGCACAACCGGCGGCGGCTGACTCCCACCCGGCGGCGGCTGCACGGGTGGTGGCGGCGGGTATCCCTTCGGCTGCGGCCACGGCGGTAGCGGCGGGATATCCGGATACTTGGGCGGCTGGATGTCCGGGTACTTCGGCCCGCCGTTATTACCATTGCCACCGGCAGGCGTGTCCGGCAGATCCACCAAATCCTTGGTGTCCGGCATGGTGACCTTGTCCACGGTGGTGTGGTACTGCTCGCTGAGGTTACGGGCGACCGTGGCCATGTCCTGCGTCATCATCTGGACAGCCTCTTTGTTGTCACTGATTCGAACCAAATTGTTCGACATGACAGAGCCTGAACCGTTGACTCGTTGAACCTCGGCCGCATACCATTGATTAATGAACACAATTCGTTCTTGCGCCCAGGCGAGCTGATAGCCGTTGTTCCACAGCTGATTCGGCACATTGTTCGGGTCGGCATTTTTGTTGGTGCTGACATCAGCAATGTCACCATTGATTGCGATTGCCCGCTGAAACACGTGACGAGAGAGCGTCTCCATCATGTTTCGGAAGTTGGTGGCCGCCACGCCCTTCCATGCGCCGTCGTCTCCAGCCAGGGCCTTCGACTGGTCGGAGATGCTCTTGGCGACCATATCCAAGATCTGCTTCACATAGTTCAAACTGGTGGCGGCATTGTAGAGGCTTTCCGGGTCCGCGACAGCCTTCTGGCGAGCCTCATTGGCCGACGCATGAATACCACCGGGACCATTATCAGTTGCGGCGGCCCCCAGAATCGCCGCCTGGATCATCTTCCATTCCCAGCCGTTGATACTAGTGTTGTCGGCGAGGCTTTTCGGTGGCCAGATCGAGCCGTCCGACTCCTGAGTAAAACCGGCCGTAGCCATCGGGCTACCCGATTCAAGTGCCTTCGGGTCAATCTTTTTGTAGTCGTCGTCAGCCATGCCTTCTCACCTCCCGACCCACCGACAGCAGCCTGCGGTCGTTATGCGCTTTTACCTTCGCTGCCAAGTCCATTGATCATAGGACGAATATTGTGGACGAATTCACCAAGATCCTTACCGGTCATCTTGTTGAACTCCTCCGCATTCTTGTAATGCAAAGCCATGGAATTGGCGGTCTTCACAACCTCCACCAATGCCTTTTTGACGACACTGACAAACTCCTGCGTCGCCGGGACAAGACCGTCGACTTTCCCCTTGAGCACAAAACTCGCCGGAAGGGCACCCGGCGCGACCTTGATCTGCTTCAGCATCTCATCGGCGTACATGAGAGGAACGACAAGACTTTGCATATTGTTCGCAAACGTTTTGATCGCCTCGGTACTGACCGTCGTCACGCCCTTACCCGGAGTATCCGAACCTCCGGGAACAGCAGGCTGCAACGCGGCTTCATCGATGCCTTTGAACTCGTGATGGTCACCCTTCGGCAGGTTCGCATCACCAGCACCCTTGTGGTCGAAGTAGTCTACGACCTTGCTGTTATCGGCACCACCGGGATGGGGATGGTCCTTCGGTTGCGACGAGGTGTCTTTTGCCGGTTCACTACCGTTCATGATGAAATCAACCTTTGCCGTATACGATTTCAGTCGCCGAATTCAATGCCGGTCACTGACGAACCGGCAGCCAAGGTCGAACCGGACACAACGCCGGCGCAGGTGCACCGGCGCCGCGCCGGCATTTCCGTCAGCGAACTGAGCCGTTCCACATGTTCGTTCCGGTGTGCTCGACCTGAAGGTAGCCGTTGGAGATCTCGTTGAGCGCGACTTCCGCCCGCTGCAAGGACTGCGGCATCTTCTGCGCGGCGTCGTCCCATTTCTGCTTGCTGACCTGGTACGCGGCGCGCGCGTCGCTGGTCCAGTCCGCCAGACTCTTGTTGACGTTACCGTCGAGTTCCTCCAGCATCGTGCGCATGCGCATGGTGATGGTCGCCATGTGGTCGCGTGTCATGTCCGCCAGCTGGAAGCTGAACTGATAGTTGGCCAAGACTCTCTCCTGTCACGAACTAAGAATAGTGGACCTGCAATTGTCAGAGGCCGGACAGGCCGCCGGCCCACTGGCCCGCGATACCCTCTGCCGTCTGTTCGTTTTCGGCATACGCCTTGGCGTTCACACCCATTGTCTCGATCATGTGGTTCAGCTCTTTGACGATGACACTGAACTGGTTTTCCCAGTCGTTCATCGCCTGGCCGAACTTGACCGAGGCGTCGCCCCGCCAGGTGGCCATGAGCTGGGCCTGGTTCTCGTTGATCGACTTCATGTGGCCGGACGACTCGCTCGACGCGTTCTCGAAAAGAACGGCGGCCTGCTGCATTCCCGGCGTTGTTACTGATACGAAATTGTCTGCCATCAAGCATCTCCTGTGTCTGTGTCTCCAGGCGGACGTCATGCATGTGGTACAGCCGCCCGCGGCGGTCCTCCAGTGACGAGTCTGCCCCGTGATCAGCAGGATGAGAACCGGTGACCTGCCGGTCTGCCCGATCGATTAGCCAGGGTTGGCCGGAGTCTCCCTACCGCGCGTGCGAGTGCCGCCCGGCCGGTGCCGCCGTGGAACCTTTGTGACACCTCAGGCACACAGCGTGGCCATCGCGTCCCACTTGGACGGTGTGGCGAACGCCGTGGAGGATTGTCTGCGACGAGCACACCCGCCGCTTCGTGTACACGCCGGAGATGGTGGCGGACGCCGAGCGACCATAACGCAAAGCCTGTTCCGGCATCAACCATCACGGCTGAGCATTTGAAAGGGAGGGTGTCTACGCTGGCGGCCGCGGCACCCTTTCGGCGATATGCTGGCGAACCCGCAGGTCTGGGCCAAGAAGCTGGACGACGGCACCTGGCTGTTTGTTCGGGCTAACGCGTGCCGTCGAGATCCTGCTTCATAGGTGTTCGCACGAGCAACGACTTCCGGCGACCGTAGGCGAAGTAGCTGACCAGCCTGGTCGCCGGGTCGAGAAAGGTGATCAGCCACAAGGAGAACCCGATCCCGACGAGCGGCACGATCGGCATCCCGGGACACTTGAAACCGCCTGGCAGATCCGGACGCCGGTAACGCAAGACGATCACCGAGACGCAGACGAGAACGAACGCGAGCAGAATTCCGATATTAGTGAGTTCGGCGGCCTCACCAATGGGCAGCAGCCCGGCGAGCACCGCGGACGCGCTGCCGAGCAGCCAGGTCATTCGGTGCCGCTCCGGCGAAGCAGGCCGTCGTGGCGGACTCACCAAGCGACCGTTCACGAAGGAGCGAGCTGATCGGTGCGCGGGACACGCACCCGGTGTTCTGGATCTTTCGCAAGAGGTCGCGGAGTTTCGTAATCACCTCGGCTGTTACCCGGCCGCTCATTGGTGACGTGCCGGTGAATTCTGCTCGATCAGTCCTGGGCCATCGCGTGAAGTAACCCGATATGACCATGGGCCGCCGGTTAGGGTCGGGTGAATCGCAGGCCAGTAAGAGGAGGACCGGTGGCCGGGCAAGTCACGGTGGACGTCGGACATATTCGGCGTTTGAGTAAGGAATTCCGGGCTTCCGCGGACGAACTGCGGGCGCGGATCGGCAAGTTCAGGGAACAAACCGAAATCACCAACGGTGCCTACGGTGAGACACCGAATGCCGAGGAAGCCGAGCACGAGTACCGGCGAACCGTTCAGCAGACCCTCGAACGCCTTGAGAAGATGCACCTGGACCTGCTGAAGAACGCGGACAGTCTGAGCAAGCAGGCAAAGGACTACGAAGACACCGAGGCAGAGAATGCCAGCTCGGTCACCTCCGCGTTCCGCGCGGAGTCCTGATGTCGCCAAGCGCGTTGGCCGACGCCGGCCTCACGAACCCTGGCGGCGATCCCTTGGCCCTGAGTCAGAACGCCCAATGTTGGGCGGACATCTCGGCGTACCTGACCGACCACGGCGTCCACCTCGCCGAACTCACCGCATTCGGCTTCCGGGGCTGGGAAGGCCCGGCTGCGGACGCCTTCGCCGCTCAGGCGACGTCGTTGGCGCAGGACGCGGCCGCGGTCGCGCAGACCACGGCCGCGGTGGCGGCCAAACAGCAGCAACACGCGGAAACTCACCAGATGGTCAAACAGCTGATCATTGAACTGAGCATCCAGATCGCCGTCATGCTGGCGTTCTATGCCGCGGCAGCGATATTCCCGCCGCTCCTCGCCTGGGCACAGGCGTGGCTGGCCTACTTGATCGCCACCGGAGCCAGGGTGCTGCGGATCCTCGCTGAGGCACTGAACGCATTGGTCCGTTTTCTGGTCCAGGCCAGGACGTGGATCACCAATTTCGCGAACCTGACGTGGAAGACCTCAAGGTTCAGCTTGGGCTACGGCCGGATGGTGACCGAAGGTGTCCGCGACATCGCCACCGATCTCACCGCCAACCTGGTGGCAGCCGGCGTCCAGCACAAGAAGATTGATCCGGCGCAGCTGTTCATCAGCGCAGGGATCAGCGGTGGCATCGGCGGCCTTGTCGGCGGCCTGGAGAAGAGCGGAATCAAGAAGGCCCTCGACGAAGCGGGCACCGTCAGGCGCGACGCGGACGGCCTGCCCCACTTTGTCCCGTTGAGCGAACAGGCACAGAACGTCGTGAAGAAGATCGGCCCGCAGCCGAGGCCGCGGCCTGCCGCTCCGCCGCCCTCCCATGCCACCGATCTGCTCACCAACGCCAAGAACGCGCACGACGAGGCGAGAAACCTCGGCCTCAAGGGCGACCGTGGTGAGAGCCACCGGCTCGCCGACGACCTTTCCGCGACCCGGAACCGCTACGACAAGGCGTTGACCGGGCAGGGCGAGGCGAATGAAAACGTTCGACGACTCGATGACGACTTGTGGACACGCGAGCAAACCGCGCGGAGTTACCGGAACGCGGCGGACAAGGCCGACCTCCGGATCAGGACGGCCGACACGGGGCAAGGTCTATACCTGTCGTCCGGAAACCCGGCTTGGGTGGACGCGAGCGTCCGCGAACTGGCAGATGCTCGCGCGGAATTCACCGCGGCGACTGACGGTCTGCGTAATGCCGAGAACTCGCTGAGCACGTCCCGGCAGAGCCTCGCCGACGCACAACGGAACGCCACGCACGCGAACGACGAAGTCGCGTCAGCCGAGGCGGCGCACGGGCTCGCGAGGGACCGGGCGAACGCCTGGATCAGGGATAACGCCGCCCGCGATGCCGCGAGGGAGCAGACCACGCCAGGCGAGCAGTTCCAGTTCCTGCGCCGGAACAACGAGTGGAATGCCTCGTTCGGCGGGCCAAAGACCTGGCAGGAGTGCGTCTTCTACGACGCCCCCAAGGATGCGATCAAGGGGGCCGCCAACGGCGCGTCCAAGTCAAGCGCCGAGGTCGCCAGGGGTAACGGCGAGAGCGGCGACATCTGGAAGGACGCGCTGCTCGGTGGCGCGACAGGAGCGGTACGCGGTGGAGTGAACTCCTGGGGCAACAACAGAGCCTTCCCTGCCGGTGGTCTTGAGGAGACCCTGTGGAAAACCGGCAGCAGAACCATGGACGACTACGTGCGTCGTACGATCGAGGACGCCACCTATGGACAACACCCTGACCTCGGCGGGCCGACAACGACGTCGGGTGCGGGACCGGTGTAGCACTTCGATCGCGTCGCGTACCTCCTCCGTCGGGCGGAGCTGTGCTGGCCCGAAACCCTCAGCCGGCCTTCGTATCCGCCCAGTCCCAAGCTCGTTCCTCCGCACGCAGCCGCGCGTCCTGCTCCTGGATGATCCGGGTCATGATGTCTTCGGAATCGACGAACGCCTCGTTGTCGAGAATCTCGTTCATCAGTCGTTCCTTTCACACTGAGGTTGCCAGCACCTCATCTTGACGGCGAACGGGTGGCACGATGACAGATTGCCCACCGCAAGCGCACCTGTTCAACCTCAGCTCCGCTTACTGCCCAAACAGCTATGCCACGCTGACCGATTAGCTCTCAGGCCGTGTTCGCTGCGAACGGTTGGCGGCACGACGCCGCCATCGCTGTTTGTCGCCTAGACCCACTCGTGCCACGCGTCAAGTGCACACAACAGCTCAGCATGATCGGTCAAAATTCACTGTCCGGAGAAACACTTCGTGGGTTGGCTTCTTGGCCAGTCGCCGGCGGGTGTGTTCTAGTCGTTTTGGTTCTATCAGTGCACGCAGGAAGGGTAACTATTGTGAAGTCGGCTTACCGCTTGGCTGTTCGAGGTCTCGTCGTATCAGGTGCAGTCGGTGCCGTTGTCGCTTTCGGTTCGGCTGGTGTTGCCCAGGCCGCCACGCCCGGAACCCTCTATCTCTGCTCGGGTGGCAGCTACGCGTCTGTCGCGTCATTCCCCGAGCGCGGCGGGTTCAGTACTTACGTTGTCAACGCAGGCACCTGTCAGTCGTTCAATTACGGTGGCGATCACGCCGAGCGGGTTGACATCGAGATGGTGTACCCCGACAGGTACATTGGCTCTTTCACCTACGACGGGCGCGCGGGCGCGAACATTCGCACGGTGGACGGCCCCAGCTTCTACCCGTTCTAAACCGCGCCGATACAGCTTCGGCAGCGGCGGTTGACGCGCGGGCGGCATGATTGTTGACGGATCAGTTAAGACGCGGGGCCAGTGGTAGTCCACTGGCCCCGCGTCTGATTCCAGGTCGTTAGCGCCGCGCGGGGCCGTTTCGCCTCGGTGACGGCGCGACCGCTCGCAGGCAATCGGCAGACTTCGTCAGCAAGAGGACTGAGAAATATCAGATAAGTCCAGCACGAAGCGCGGCGGCGACCGCTTGCGCGCGGGTATTGAAACCGCAACGGGACATCACGGAGTGGATGATATTTTTCACCGTACCCACCGAGCAGGCGAGCAACAGGGCGATCTCTTCAGTACGGTGCCCATCGGCTAACAGCCGAAACACGGCACGCTCGCGGTCGGACAGTCCCGACAGCTTGATACCTTTGATTTCCTGCATCTTCTGCCGCATACGATCAAGCTGCGTCAGTAGCTCGCCCTGCAACCCGGGTGGCAGGTGAGCCCGGCCCTCGCCGACGGCGAGAACGGTCCGCACAAGCTCCAGTTCACTGATTTCACGGAGCTGTAATAGCGCGGTCATTCCACATTCGATCGCCGTCATCAACATGCCAATTTGGAAATTGTTGGTGACAATCACGCACCGCGGTGGCGATTCAAACCGCGTCACCGTACGAACCTCTCGCAAACGATCGAAGACTTTGTTGTCGATTTTGTCTTCGACGACCAAGAGCACCTCGGCCCGCGTCAGATCAGCGTCGGCGAGCACTTCCAGCCGCCGGTTGAGGCTCAAAATGTTTGTCGCGCCGAGACCGGCTATGGAATTCGACGCAAGTACCCCAACCGCCACAACGTCGGCACTTACAGATCCAGCTTTGAGGTTCATGTTCGGATCTCCAGTCGTCCTGAGTTCCAGCGCATACTCGTTGTCGCGGCCACCTGGCCCCTGGACAGCACCTGCCCACTCATCCTTCCTCGTGCGGGCCAACAGTACGTATATCGTCTCCCACAGTTCGGCCGCCAGTGATCAACTGCTCCCGCAGTGCGGAAGTACAGAACAAACTGTCGCGCAGGGCAATGGCCGAGGGCTGCGGGGACGGGCGGGGCGGCTCGACGTCATCGTGCTGGGCTGATCAGGCGGGGCGGTGTTTTCGAAGGACTGCCGGTCCGCCGCGCGGCCGACCGGCTCCTCGGTCAGCGGGATCGTCGCCGCGGGCACCTATGCTGCCATGACGCCGCGGCGGCGCGGGCGCGGAATGTCGGTGGTCTGTCGTACGGTCGGTGTTCGGCCAGCGGTGCACGGGGAGGACGGACATGAGCGGGCGGAAAATCGCCGGTGGGCAGTTGCCCGACGAGACGGCGCTCGTACTGCCCGTCAGCTGGCGGGAGCACATACATCCGCGCCGTGGTGGGTGGCTGCGGCTGGCCACGAGTGTCAATACTGACGCGGCGGCGTTCCTCATGGCGAAGTTGGACGAAGCCCTGCCGTTGTTCGCCGGAGCGGACGCTGCACTGCTGACCGCGTTTCGCGCGTACCGGGCGGGTGAGGCCGATCCGCTCGGTGCTGCCGTGGCGGCACAGCTGGTGCTGCGGGTGTACGGCGACGACG
This sequence comes from Amycolatopsis sp. H20-H5, assembly GCF_035828755.1. Lineage (NCBI taxonomy): Bacteria > Bacillati > Actinomycetota > Actinomycetes > Pseudonocardiales > Pseudonocardiaceae > Amycolatopsis > Amycolatopsis sp. H20-H5. The sequence goes on from NZ_JAYMZS010000010.1 coordinate 81,257, forward strand.
AGCGGGCCGGGCCGGAGCACATCGTCGACGCCTGGGCGACCCAGCATGGGCTGACGTTCGCGGCTGAGGCCGCCGTCGAGCTGGGGCGGGTCGAGCTGGAAGCCGCGGGCTCGAAAGCTGCCGTGAACTGGGTTCTCCGGTTCAGGGCGCCGGATACCGCCTTCCACTTCTGGGTGGCGGACGCGCTCGTGGCGCGGGCGCGGGTATTGCTGGCCGCAGCCGATGACGACAGCTACGACGCCGCCGTCGAGGCACTTGAGGCTCATCGTGGCGAGCACCTGACGCGGATGATCGTGTCGTTCCTGGTCCCCACCCGCCAGGACTGGGTGGACGAACTCTGCGCCGCCGGGACGATGCGGGGCGGGGTGAAAGGCGACTGGAGCATGCTGCTGTGCTCGCTCGGCTCCGCGAAGCAGCTGGAAAAGGTCCACCTCACAACGCACCTTCGTGAGCAGCTGAACTACCGCGACATCCTTTACACGCTCGTCGACGGCATCGGCACTGGCGTCGCGCCGACGGTCGCGCTGCTGCTCGATCGGCATCCGAAGGACCGCGATCTTTGGGGCATCCTCGTGCGGCTGCCGACCGATGAGGCGTTCGACCTGCTGGTGGACCGGCTCGACACGAAGCCGGGGCTGCCTGCCGTCCTGGCCGCGGTCAAGGACTACCCCGTCCGCGCGATACACCGGCTCGCCGCGGCCGCCGGCGGGAACTCCGTGAACGCGGTCGCCGCCGGGCAGGTGCTGCGCGGTCATGTGCAAGAGAATCCTGTGCTCATGGCCGCGGTACTGCCCGTGCTTCCGGACGACCTGCGCCCGATCGTCGAGCCGTTCACGGTCGGTTACGGGCAGCTGCCCGAGGCGCCCGCCGACGCCCTGCCCGCGATCCTGCACAGCCCGCCGTGGGCGGTCGCGCGCCCGGCGGCCAGTGCCGTGGTGGTCCAGGGGCTGGCCGTGCCGGAGCATCGAGCGCTCAAGTGGGCCACGGGCGAGCGTGAGGCGTGGAAGGTGCAGGTCGACGGTGGGCTCTATCCGGCCTTCCCGTTCGACGACGCGGCGGCCGCCGTGAAGTCCTACCGGTCCGGGAGCCTGGACTGGTACGAGCACATCTCGTTGTTCACCGCCGGTCCCGAGAACGTCGTCCGCCCGTTGCTGGCCGCGTGGCGGCCGGGGGGTCAGTGCTCCTGGGACGCGCAGTACTGGGGAAAGCCGCTGGTGGCCCGCTACGGGCTCGAAGCGCTGCCCCCGGTGCTGCACATGGCGAAGGCCAAACCCGCCACGGCCGCCGAGCTGCTGCTGCCGTTCGTCACCCCGGAAGTCGCGTCGCTGATGGCAGACTGGTTGGTGCGCTTGAAATCCGCGCGCCCGACGGCCACGGCTTAGCTGCGGCGGCACGCCACCTGGGCCGCTCGGTTCCTGGTGCCCGCGGCACTCGGGCCGGTCGTCAAACGGCGGCGTGACGCCGAGGCCGCGCTCATGCTGATCCCCGCGCAGGCGCGGGCGACGGCTCAGGAACACGGACGCATGGCCCAGCGGGAGATCGAGGTGCTGCTGTCCGTTGATCCGCTTGAGAGCGTTCCCGCCAAGGTGCCCGTTCCCGGTGACTGGGCGGATCCGAAGGCACTGCCGCCGATCCTGTTGCGGAGCCGCGAGCTGGCGTTGCCGCCCGCGGCCGCGGGGCACGTGATCACCATGCTCGCGATGTCACGCCGTGACGAGGTCTACGCGGGGATTCCCGTCATCCGCGAGCTCTGCGATCCCGCTTCGCTCGAAGAATTCTCGCGGGCGCTCATCGAGCACTGGCAGGCCGCGGGCATGCCGGTGAAGGACAGGTGGGTGCTGCCCGTGCTCGACCTTTTCGAGCAGGCCAAACCGGTCCGCGAGCGCCGCTGATCAGGCAGTCCGCGCTGCGGCAAGCGTGGCGAACGCCTGGATGAGCGGGCTGCGGTGGCTGCTGTCCCAGGCGAGGCAGACCTCGTTCAGAGCGATGTCATGGACGGCGACATACGCCACCGGGTCGTTCCTGACGCTCGACGGCGGCCCGGTCGTGGCCTGATCCGCGCCGGTAGGTAACTGTTTGCTCACGGCTCTGGTAATGGGTTACGCCCACGTCTCCCGCCGCGACTGTCTTCCCAGTTGCCTATGTCCGGGAGACGCCGTGACCAGATCCGATGGGTACTTCCCTTACGAGCTCGAACCGGCGCCCTCGCGTTTCGGGCTCGTGCGGGACGTCGACGCCGGGCCCTTCGGAGAACTGCATTTCGTCCGCAGCGAACGCCGGTCCGGCGACCAGGTGACGTTGTTCCTGCACGGGGTCGCGAACGACTGGACCACCTGGACCCCGCTGCTGACCCACGCCGAACAGCGCAGGGTGGCGCTCGGCGACGTGATCCTGGTCGACCTGCCCGGGTTCGGGCGGTCGCAGAACACCAAGGGCAGCCTCGACAGCCGCGAAGTCGGGGCCGCGCTGCTGGCCGTGGTCACCGCGTGCGGCTATTCGTCGTGCCGGCTGGTCGGTCACTCGATGGGCGGGTTCCTCGCGCTCGACATGGCCAGCCGGGGCGACGGCCGCATCAGCTCCGTGCATCTCGTCGCCGGGGCCTATTTCTCCGTGATCGAGACCGTGCAGAGCCCGTGGCTGAGTCTGGTGAAGATCCAGAAAGTCGCGATCGCCTACTGGATGCAGAGCGTGCTCGCCGGGCTCGGTGCGACCGGGCTGAAGCTGGTGCGGCTGAGCAGGCGGGCCCACATCCTGCCGCTGGCCCTGCGGGGTTTTCTGGCACATCCTTGGCGCGCAAGGAAAAGCTTCCTCGTGTCGCTGGCGAACTGCATGCGGCCGGACTCGTTCGTGCTGGCCGCGCAGAACGGCGTCGACTACGACCCGTACCAGCAGTGGAGCAAGATCAAGTGCCCGATCTTCGCGGTGTTCGGGGCCGCGGACAGGCTGGTCCCGCCCACCGACATGGTGAAGCTGCGCAGCATCCACGCCGACGCCGAGACCTTCCTGGTCGGCGACGCCGCGCATTTCCCGCACGTGGAACGGCCGCACGAAACGCTCGCAGGGCTCTTCGGGGTGCTCAGTGGCGAACAGTAGGAATCCCGCGCGTCCCGCGCTCGAGGTCGGCCTGATCCTGTTCCTGCCCGCGGTGATCGTGTTCGTGACGGTGTCCACCGCACTCCACGGCGATTTCAGCGCCGCCGGGTGTGGTTTCTGGCGGACGCTGAAACTGTCCGTCTTCGGTGCCGACAACCAGGGCTTCACCTGCACGACGCTGCCGTTCGCGGTCGACCTGCCGAGCATGCTGCTGGGGATCACGTCCGAGGTGGCCGTCGTCAACTACCTGCTGCTCACCAAGAAACTCCGGACGCTGGACGTCCGGCTGGCCGGCGGGGCGAGCGGGCTCTTCGACGCCGAACAGCTCGAGAAAGAGCCGATGCGGAAGCACTACCAGGACATCAAGAAGTGGCTGAGCGTCCGCATCCGGTGGCAGCTGCTCCTGCTGGTCGCGGTGTTCGTGCTCGGCGTGGGCTTCTACTACTGGGTGGCCGGGAACAACCACTGGTTCAAGGCGACGGCGACCAACCAGGGGGTCGCGCATCCCAGCGAGGCGATCCAGCTCGGTTTCCGATCCAGCTGGTGGGCCGCGTGGGACCGGAATCCGGGCATGGCCGTCGCGTGGATCGTCATCGGCTCGGTCGGCACCTATTTCGCCTGCTGCCAGGCCTACATCTACTACCACCTGTCCAGGATCTTCCTGGCGGCGCCGAAGTCGATGGTCTTCCGGCACGTGCCGGCCCGCATCGACCGGGACCACGGCTGGCGCCCGGTGGGCAGGATCATCGCGATCGCCTACCTGTCCTCGATCTCCTTCATCTTTTCGGTGATCGCGCTGATCTACATCCTGCGCGACCCCGACGCGAGTACCGCGGTCCGGATCATCACCAACGCCATCCTGATCTTCGTCGCGCTCGGCGGGACCGTGCTCAACATCGTCCTGGTCGCGACTCTGCGCTTCGGTGTCGCGAAGACGTTCGCCAAGACCGTGCGGCTGAGGGGAATCAAGCTCAACCAGGAGATCGAAGACCTCCGCGACGGCGGCGACCCGCTCCAAGCCCGCGTCGCCGTCATCGAGGCCGAACACCTCGCCGGGGAGAAGACGTACCCCATCCAGGGCACGGCGGTCAGGGTCGTTTCCCTGCTGTCGGGGATCATCCCGGTTTCGAAACTGCTGAACGACCTGTTCCACCTGGCCTTCTGAGCCGCGGCGAGGTCAGACGGCGGCGGCTCCACCGTCGACGGGCAGGGTCACGCCGTGGATGTAGGAAGCCTTGCCGGACACCAAAAACGCGACCACGGAGGCGATCTCGTGCGGCTCGGCGACACGGCCGGCCGGGGTGCCCTCGGCGAAGACGTTGATGCCCTCGCCCAGCACGGCCGTGCCAGGGGTGTGCACGGGGCCGGGGCTGATGGCGTTCACGCGGACCCCGCTCGGCCCGTACTCCGCCGACCAGCTCTTGGTCAGCAGCAGCAAAGCGGCCTTGGTCGAGCCGTACAGCGCGACCCCGGCGAACCCCTTGTGCGCGGCGCCGGTCGCGAGGTTGACGATCACGCCCCCGCCGCGCGCCGCCATGTGCGGCGCGAGGATTCCGACGAGGAAGTAAGGCGCCTTCACGTTGACGTCGTAGTGGGCGTCGAACTCGGCTTCGGTCGTTTCGGCGGTCGGGCCGCCGCTGTAGAAGATGCCCGCGTTGTTGACCAGGATGTCGACCTGGCCGGTGACCGCGATCGCCTGCCCGGCGAGGGAGCGGACGCCGTCGAGGCCGCTCAGGTCGGCCGCGACGAAGTCGGCCTCGCCCCCGGCCGCGCGGATCTCCCCGACGACCTGCTCGCCGCGGCCGAGGTGACGGCCGGAGACGATCACGTGCGCGCCGAGCCCGGCGAGCGTCTCGGCGATGGCCTGGCCGATGCCGCTGGTGGACCCGGTGACCAGCGCTGTCGATCCGGCGAGTTCAGTGCTCATGGGAGACCCTTCGAACCTCGGTGGCAGAACACTTCCCACCTTGCCCGAGCGTTCACCGGGTCGCACAGCAGTGAGCGCGTCAGCCGTTCGCGCGGGGAAGAACCCGGTCGACGAGGCCGTAGTCCAGCGCGTCCTCGGCGGAGAACCAGCTCCCCCGAGCCGCGTCCGCGCTGACCCGCTCGACAGGTTGGCCGGTGTTCTCCGCCGTGATCCTGGCGAGCTCGCGGGCCCACTCGTCGAGCGAGCCGTCCGGCCTCGTGCCCGCTGGATCCGCCGGGCACGTCAGCAGGATCCTGGCGTGCGGCAACGCGTACCGCTTGCCCCGCGCACCGGCGGCGAGCAGCAGCTGCGCGGTGCCCGAGGCGAGCCCCAGCACCACGGTGGACACCTCGGGCTCGAGGCGCCTGATCGTGTCGAGGACCGCCATCGCCGCGGTCACCGAGCCGCCCGGCGAGTTGATGTACAGCCGGATGTCGGCGGCCGGGTCCCGCTGTTCGAGCAAGAGCAGCTGCGCGGTGACCCGGTTGGCCAGCTCGTCGTCGAGTCCGGGCTGCGGCAGGACCACCCTGGCATCCAGCGACGCGGGCGCGAGGTGGATCGGCGGGGCGTCGCGGACCTCGGCGACGTCCCCCGTCCGCAACGCCGGGTCGTAGACCCACACGGCGTCCTCCCCACCGCAGTCGACGCACTCGGTGAGGTCCTCGACGTCCTGGACGGAACCCCTGCGCACCGCGTCGCGCACGACCAGCCTGGCCGAGGAGTACCGCCGGAAGCAGTACAGGCAATGGAATCCCGCGTAGAGCAGCGCGTGGGTCTCGGGCGAGTTCTCGCCGAATGTCTCCGACAGGACGGCGAAAAGCCTGCTCTCGTCGTCCATCGACAGGCCCGCGATCGTGGTCCTCAGCAGGGCGATCTTGCCGTCCGCAGCGTCGGCGCCGAAGGAGTCGAAGTCCTCGTGCAGCGGATAGGACCGGCCGTCGACCTGCACCGACCACCTGTCGAACTGTGCCATCACCGGTCCTTTCGCCGCGCGTCGAGCAGCGTGAGGACAGTAGAGAGCCCGGCGGACCGGCGTCGTCGTGCTGGCCGGTACCTGCCGCTAGCGGTGCTGGTGCGCCGCGTGCGCTGAGGACTCTGAGGGCTTGCGCGGGACGGCGATGCTGGGGCAGCCGTGATCGTCGTGGTGCCCCGCGTCGCTGACCTCCCCGCTGTGGCAGACGGAGTCCCGGTGGTCGACCTGCAACGTGGAGTGGCGGATGCCGTAGGCCCCGGCGAGCAGGCCCTCCAGGTGTCCCCGGCGCTCGTGGCAGTCGAAATCGGGCTCGATGATCACGTGCGCGGCGACGGCCGGGAAGTTCGAGGTGACCTCCCAGATATGGAGGTCGTGGATATCGGTGACGCCGGGCACCGCCGCGAGCTCGGCCTTGATGACCACCGGATCGAGGCCGCGGGGCGCCGCTTCGAGCAGCACGCGGGCCGACTCGCGGACGAGCTTGTACGCGGCGAAGCCCATCAGCAGCGCGACGAACAGGGTGGCCACCGCGTCGGCGCGGTTCCAGCCGGTGGTGAGCACGACCAGCCCGGCGACCGCGGTGCCGGCGAAGGCGTACAGATCGGTGAGGATGTGCTGGTAGGTGCCTTCGATGTTGAGGCTCTGGCGATTCGCCCTGCTCAGGAGCAGGGTCGCGGCGAAGTTGACGACGATGCCCGCCAGCGCGACCGTCAGCACCAGCCCGCCCGAGACCGCGGGCGGGTCGATCAGCCGCTTGATGCCCTCGATCACGAAGTACACCGTCATGACCAGCAACGTCAGCCCGTTGACCATCGCGGACAGGATCTCGGCGCGCTTCAGGCCGAAGGTGTACGCCCCGAAGGCCGGGCGGGCGGCCAGGCGCATCGCCAGCAGGGCCAGGCCGATGGCCGCGGCGTCGGACACCATGTGACCGGCGTCGGCCAGCAGCGCGAGCGAGCCGGCGAGCAGCCCGATGACGACTTCCACGGCCATGAACCCGAGGATCAGGCTCAGCGACAGCCACAGGTAGCGGCGGTCGGCGTCGACCTGGACGCCGTGCCCGTGTCCGTGTGCCATGCGACCGCCCCTTCCGTCGAGATATGCAGATATGCGCATGTCTTGCCGCAGCGTAGCAGCCCTGCCGCCGGACCACCGGGTAGCTCATGCGAGTACGCGCATATCTGCATACGTTATTAGGGTAGGCTACCTTCTCGATCGGCTGCCGTGAAGTCCCCCTCGCGCCCCGGCCCCTGTCGCCGGGTAAACGACGGAAATCTCCACACGAATGGCGGCTTTACTCGTTCTCAGGTCCCGCGGTTCGTTCAAGACCTCCGCATTCGGCGAGAAGAAAATATCCGCCAGGCGCGCTTTTCCCGGAAACAACAGGCCCCGTCCACCACCAGGTGAACGGGGCCCGTTGTCGCGGCTGGATCAGCAGCTCACCAGGAGTCCGGTGAGTGCCGAGCAGGTCTTGGTGGCGCTGTCGTTGCTCGCGTTCGGGTCGGTGGGCGAGCTCGCCTGGCGGACCACGGTCGTCGACAGGGAGCCGACCGTCAGCAGGACCGCGCCTGCCGAGAACCGCAGCGTCTTGCTGCCGCCGGAGGCCAGCGAAGCGACGTCACAGCTGACCGTCCTGGTGCTGCCCACGCGCGTGCAGTCGGCGGAGTGGGAGAACTGCAGGCCGGCCGCGTAGGTCGCGACCAGGTGGATGCCGGTCGCGGTGGCGGGGCCACTGTTGGTCACCCGGATGGTGTAGTCCACCGTCGAGGACAGCAGGCCGGACGCGGACGCGTTCAGCGAAACGCCGACGTCGGCGTTCAAGGAAGCCCCGGTCACGGTCAGGACCGGGCCGTCGAGGGTCTCGAACGAGTAGTTGTCGCCGACGAACTGGCTCTGCAGCGTCACCGCCCCGGCGGGCGCGGTGTCCTTGACCTTCAGGGTGAACACGACGGTGCGGCTTTCGCCGGCGCCGACGTCGCCCACCGCGCCGCGGAGGCTGCTGCCGAGCACGCCGCACGGCGCGATGGTGCCGGTGCAGGACACGACGTCGACGACGTCGGTGATCGCCGACTGCTGGCCGTAGAGGGCCGCCTTGCCGCCGGTGACGGTGAAGCTCTGAGAGTTGTAGATCTGCTCGGTGACGGTGAAGGTGTCCCCGCGTGCCACCGAGGCGGGACTGACGACCGCCGAGCTGGTGGGCGGTGCGGCGAACGCCACCGAGGGGCTCACCAGGCCGATCGCGGCCGTCGCGGCGACCATCGACACAATTGCGGTTCTTCGCCAGCTTCCGTGCAGGTTCATAGTCTCTCTATTTCATTCCGGGGGATGCCGCTCAAGACCGTGCGGTGAAGACAATCGGTTCGGAGACAGGGTGCTGTCCATCAGTCGTCACAACCCGCGGATTCGTTACCGCCCGCGCGGAAACCCGGCCGTGCGGATGGCGCCGAAGTGAGAAAAACGAACCGTCGGAAAGGAACACACCGAGCCCAGCGGGGCGGCCCCTGGGGCGAGTCGGCCGTCCAGCTGGTGTCACCGGGTCAGGTCGCCGGGTTGACCTCGCGGGCGAACTTGGCGCCCATGCCCGCCACGATGATCTCCAGGCCTCGTTCGAACATGGCCTCCTGGTTGAACAGCGCGGAGACCTCGGCGGTGCTGAGCTCGTCCGGCCCGCCAGGGATGCCGTCAGCCTGAGGGGCTTCCTTTGCGCCCGAGGCGCGCATCGACGCGACGCTCTGCTGTTCGATGACGGTCCCGGTCGTGTAGTTGACCAGAGTGCTGCACGCCGTCAGCGCCTCGAAAGTCGTAAAACCGGCCGAACGCAGCGCGGCGAGGACGTTCTCCAGGCTGCGCTGAGCGAAGCCGTGCTGCAGATGGGCGCCCGCGAACAGCCGGGCGCCGTCGCGGCGGGAGAGCAGGGTGCGGTAGATGCGCCTCGCCAGATCGACCATGCACTGATCCCACGGCTCGCCGGGCCGCGGCGGCGCGAAGTCCTCGAACTGGGACCGCACCAGCTCGTCCGCCATGTGCGCGAGCAGCTCGCGCTTGTTCTTGATGTGCCAGTACAGCGCCGGGGTCTGCACGCCGAGGACGTCGGCGATCCGCTGGAGGGTCAGCTTGTCCAAGCCGACCTCGTCGAGCAGCTGCAGCGCGGTCTCGAGGATGACCTGCCGCGAGAGGGCCATATCGCTCCTTCCAGAAGAGGACGTTGACGACTTAATATACTTAAGCTACGGTATTTAATGTTATTAAGGAATTCTCCCAGGAGCCCCGATGCCACCCGAACAGATCGGCACGAAAGCCCCACCCGTAGCGACTCCGGCCGCACCAGCGAAGCTGCCTGCGGCTATCGTGATGACGGCCGCCATCGTGGCATTCGGCGCTTTCATGTCGGCGCTGACCACGACCGTTTTCAATGCCGCACTGGAGAAAATCAGCGGCGATCTGCACTCCTCCGCGGAAGCCACCCACTGGACCATGACCGCGTACCTGCTCGGGTACGCCGCCGTGATCCCGCTCGCGGGCTGGCTGGCCAAGCGCTTCGGCGCGGTGCGGCTGTGGCTGACCATGCTCGCCCTGTTCACGATCGTCTCGGCCGTCGGTGCCGCCGCCAACTCGATCGGCCTGCTGATCACCGCCCGCGGCGTCCTCGGCATGACCGGTGGCCTGCTGGTTCCCGCCGGGCAGATGCTGCTCGCCGCCCGTGCGCGGCGTGACCAGCTGGGCCGGATCATGGCGCTGATGGGCGTGCCGATCGTGCTGGCGCCGCTGCTCGGGCCGACGCTGGGCGGCCTGCTGGTCGACCACTTCGGCTGGCGTTCACTGTTCCTCATCAACGTCCCCCTGTGCGTGGTGGCGCTCATCTTCGCCTGGTTCATGCTGGAGCGGACGCCGGGGGGCCCGGCCGGTCGATTCGACAGTTTCGGTCTCGCCCTCACCGCGATCGGAATGCCGATGCTGACCTACGGAATCGCGGACGTCACCATTCCCGGGAATCCGCGCGCCGGGTTCAGCGCGGCGTTGATCGTGGTCGCGGTAGTGCTGCTCGGCACCTTCATCCGGCACTCCTTGCGCAGTAAAGAGCCGCTGCTGGATCTCCGTCTTTTCGCCAACAAGGCGTTTTCCTCGGCGTGCATCACGTCGTTCAGCCTCGGCGCGGTGCTGTACGGCTCGCTGGCCCTGCTCCCGCTGTACTTCCTGCAGGCCAGGGGCGAAACCCCGCTGGTGGCGGGCCTGCTGGTCGCCACGCAGGCGATCGGCGCGCTCATCGCCACCCCCATCTCGGGCTCGCTGTGCGACCGCTTCGGCGGCGGCAAGGTCGTCATCTCGGGGCTGGTACTCGCTTTGCTGGCCACCATCCCACTCGCGGTCATCGGCACGACCGAGAGCTACTGGTGGCTCGGCATCGTGTTCGTCGCCCGCGGTGTCGCGACCGGGCTCACCGTGGTGCCAGCGATGTCCACCACCTACGCGGTGGTCCGCAAGGACCAGATCCCGCACGCCACCCCGCAGCTGAACCTCATGCAGCGGCTCGGCGGCTCGCTCGGCATCGCCCTGCTGACCGTGATCTACCAGAACACACTGCCGGACAACCCCTCGCCGGAGGCGGCCGCGGACGCGATGGGCGGGGCGCAGTACTGGGTCATCGGCCTCACCGTGCTCGCCCTGCTGCCCGCGTTCGTGCTGGCCAAGGCGGAGCGGGTCAGCCGGGCGGAATCGGCGGCGACGGACGCTCCCACACAGTGACCACGCTTATCAGTTGCCCCTGAAGGCCACCATGACGGCGTTTAACGCCGTCGCGTGGGGGCGCTGTCAAGGATGGCCTTCAGGGGCAATCGAAACGGTCGTGGGGAGGGGGCGCGGTCAGCTGCCGAACAGGCGGGAAAGGGCGTCCCGCGCCACAGCGTCACGGGCCGCGAGCTGGGTGAGTTCGTCGGCGAGCGCGGTGAGCCACTCCTCGACGTCGACCTCCTGGCGCTTGATCACCACGCCGCGAACAGCCTGGTGTATCTCGGCTTTCAGGCCGCCGTGCTTGCCGACGCTGAGCTCCAGCCGCCGGTTCTCGGTGACGATCCGCAGCGCGACGGGCTGCCCCGCGCGGCCGCCGACCCGGTCGGCGAGCGTCCGGCGGCGTTCCACCTCGACCATGCCGGACGGCAGGGCGTCGCCCAGGGTTTCCGACAGCACCCGCGCGTAGGACTCGACGTCGGACCGGTCGGACCGCAACGCCGCGACCTGCACATGGAACTCGCCCATCGGACCGAGCTCGGCTCCGCTACCCATCAGTCAGCGCTCATCAATCGGTGAGTGGCAGCACGAGCTGCGGTTTGGCGATGTGGTGATCGGCGCGCAGCGGTTTGACCGCGGTGCCGATCGCGAAGAACTCCGTGGTGTGCCCGCCCCAGCGATGCGGCAGGGAAAGCAGCTGCACACCGACGATCCCTTCCGCCTGCAGCTGCTCGGCCTCGGCCTGCATCCGCGACATCGCCAGCTCACGCGCATCGTAGAGCGCTTCGGTGAACTGCGGGATCTCGACGTTCTGGCCGATGTTGCCCATCGCCTGGCGGAACCGCTGGTGCGCGATGTGGTAGACGCACGAGCCCATCACCATGCCCAGCGGCGCGTACCCGGCCTGCACGAGCGTCCAGAAGTCCTGCCCGGACAGGTCCGAGGTGAACGGCTTGCCGGTGTTGTTGCGCCATTCGCCCGGCTCGTCGGCCTTCACCGCGGTGCCGACGGCGACGAACTCGGCGAGGTCGTTGCCGAACTCCTTGAACTCGATCTCGAGCCGCACCGCCACGATGCCGTCCGCGCCGAGCACGTCGGCCTCGGCCTCCATCCTCGACATCGCCAGCTCCCTGGCGTGGTACATCGCCGCGGAAAGCCGGTCCAGCTCCTGGTTCTTGCTCCACCGGCCCATCTGGAACCCGACGTGGTAGATGCTCGAACCCAGCACCAGCCCCAACGGCCGGAAGCCCGCCTCGCGCACGAGCAGGAACTCGTTCACGGTCAGGTCCGAGGTGAACAGGCTGGTGGCCTGGCCGGGTTTCATCTCCGACAGGCGCCGCATCGCGTCCTCGGGGATGTTCGTCGCGGCGGGATCCACCGTGGTCATCGAGCCTCCTCAGCGCTGCCGCACGGGCAGCATGGTCAACGTGGCCGGGCGCACGGCCGGGCCCCGGTGGAACCGCGTCACGGCGGTGCCGATCACGATCGACCTGGCGGCGACGGCGACCTCGCCGAGCCGCCAGGTGTCCAGTCCCATCCGGGAAACGATCGCCCCGTCCGCGCCGGACTCGCGGATCCGGCCCGCGAACTGCCCGCGTGCGGCGGAGCGAACCCGGGTGATGAGCCGGGTGTAGGACTCGACCTCGAAGTTGCCGCCCCAGCCGGAATTGAGCTGTGCGTTGTAGAGGTACTCGGCCAGCGCCGAGACGCCGATCGCCACCGAGACCGGGACCCAGCCGGACAACAGCAGCTTCGCGACGTCCTGCCCGGCGAGTTCGGTGGTGAACAGCCTGCCGGGCCGCTGCGGGGTCTCGGCCCGCACAGCCGTGCCGAGCGCGACGAACTCCCGCGCGTTCTCGGTGACGTTCGTCGTGGTGAAGGTGATCCCGACGACCCCGTCCGCCCCGATCGCGGCGGCCTCCTGCTTCAGCCGATCGAGTGCCGTCCCGTAGCCCCGCCGCAGCGAGGCCTCGTACGGCTCCATCGACACACCGGCCATCGTGCCGCCCAGCCCCAGCACCGGGCTGACGCTCTGGACGATGCAGCCCATCACCTCGCCGACGGGCGTGAACCCGGCGGTTTCGATGCCCACGGTCGCGGGGACGGACAGCAGCGAGGTGCGCAGGCCCGACGAAGCGAACCGTTCGACGCGCGCCCTGGCCACCGGCGGCAGTCCACGCCCGTCCCAATCGGCCACCGTTCGCCTCCGCTTCCCGTCTCCTTCGCACGGTAGTCCGTGCAGCTGTGATGACGGTGTGTGAAACGGCGTCAGAATCCGGGAAGCTGCGAACGGAGCCTGTCGAGCCAGCGATCGACCGTGTCCTCGTACCTGCCCGGATCGTTCTGTTTCTTCGCAATGTCCAGCTCGGTACGCAGATTCTGCTGGACCGTGGCGGCGTACTGCGGCAGCGCGAACACGTTCTCCCAGTACCCGTCCCGCATCTGGACCGCGGCCACCTGCTCGTAACCGGCGGTGACTTCGGCGCTCCGGACGCCGTACCGCGACGCCGCGGGCTCGGGGCCCGACGAGGTCAGCACAACCACGGTCGGCCTTGCAGTGGCCACGACCGCCGTCGGGTCCGCACCGCGGGCGATCGCACGGTCGTTGAGGCCGATGTAGTCGATCGCCTCCCAGCCGCTGTAGTACGGCATCGCTCCGGCGTCACCGATCGCGAGGGTCTGCGCACCGGGCGGCACCTGTGCCCTGGCCAGGCCCTTGCCGATCGCGACGTGGGCGCGCTGCAGATCCGGCCCGTAGTTCACGATGGTCCCCAGATCTGGTTCGTTGACCCCCGCGACCGCGGTCCAGCCGACCGCGACGACGCCGAGCAGCGCGCCCACCCACCGGTTCGCCAGCTGACCGGCGGCGAGCCCGGCGCCGAGGCACAGCACCGGGAACGCGTGATCGGCGAAGCGGTCCAGGTAGTCCATCGTCGGCCCGGACACCGCGTAGGTGAAGTAGGTCGCCAGCACCGTCCCGCCCACCAGCAGTCCGCTCGCGCGGGTCGAGCGGCGGATCAGCAGCGACAACGTGAGCAGGAACAGCGGGAGCAGCAGCAGAACGATGTGCTCTGTCCACACTGTCCCGGCGTCGAGGTGGCCGAACTTGACGTAGAACGTGTTCGGCAGCAGCTGGCCGTAGAAATTCCACCGCCAGCCGAAGTACACCGCGCCCGCGACGACCGCGCCCACGGTCCACCAGCGGGCGGCGACCTGCTTGCGCTCCTGCCAGAACCAGACGGCGACCACGGGCAGCGCGGCCAGGACGCCCTCGGGGCGCACCATGCCGAGCACCAGCAGGAGCACCGGCGGCTCCCACGCGCGCACCGGCTCGCGCGCGAGCACCCGCAGCCCCACGACCACCACGCGCACCAGCACGGCGGCGAAGGCCGCGGTCTCGAGCCCGCTGGTGAGATGGAAGTACGTCGGCAGGAAGACGACGTACGCCCCGGCGGCGACGACCGCGCCGAGCAGGCCCGCCCGGCGGTGTCCCTCACGCAGGAGCATCGCCAGCGTGGCGAGGCCGAGCAGGAGCGAGGTGAGCTTCATGAAGATCGGCAGCGCGACGCCCAGCGCGGACCCGGCCGCGCCCCACACCACCCAGGCGAAGTTGGTGAACCCCTCCACCCGCTGACCGGTGAGGTTCCAGACCGGGCCGTTCCCGGCGGCGAGGTTCGCGGAGTACCGGAAGCTGATGAACGCGTCGTCGATGGTGAAGAACCAAGCGGACCACGCGCCGATCAGGAACACGGCCAGCAGGACCACACTCACGACGATCAGTGGCGTGCGGCGCCCGCGAGGCTCGGCGACCGAAGGCCCGGCCTGGTCGACGGCGGAGTGGACGGACGTCATCACGGACTTCCCCTGGTTGTCTGCGGCCCCGAGCGAAGTGCTCAGGGTATCCGGCCGGGCCGGGACGCAACTCCTCAGGAGTAAGCTCGCCGACATGTCGACACCTGTTCATGCCGCTGACGCCGTGCCTGCGAACGGCTGAAACCTGATCATGAACACCGAGACCACGATCACCGTCCAGTCCACTTCGGACAATCAGACCAGGCAGTTCAACTGGCTGTCCGCCGAGGGCTCCCCGCCGCCCACCCACGTCGTCGCGGTGGATGACCGGCTCACCGCGGACAAGGCGCAGCAGTGGGCCGCGCAGGGCACGGCGATGGCATGGGAAGGCGACTTCCAGAACGCCCGCCAGCTGCTCAGCGCGCTGGCCCGCCGCGTCGCCGGGACGCAGGACCAGCCCTCGGGCTCCCCCGCCGAGACCTTCCACCGCTACCGCGAACAGCGCTCGCACCGCGCGCGGGTCCTGCGCAATCTGCTCGTGCCGCTCGGCCCAGGGCACGTGTTGTCGCTGCGCCGCGCGCCCGACGTGCGGCAAGCGTGCACGGAGGTCTACGGCGCTTCGTCGACGACGTCGCTGGTGCCGCTGCGTGAGCTACTCGGTGTCATCGGCGCGCACGAGTGGCGCGAGAAGGGCGTGCAGGTCCCGGCGCTCGGCGAGCGCGTCCACGCGCACTACGGCGTCTTCTCCCCCGTCCGCGGCGAGTACGTGGACCTGGTCGCCGAGGCGCCGCTGCCCGCGCGGACGCTGGCCTTCGACCTGGGCACCGGCACCGGCGTGCTGGCCGCGGTGCTGGCCCGCCGCGGTGTCGAGCGGGTCGTCGCGACCGACGTCGACCCGGCCGCGATCGCCTGTGCGAAGGACAACTTCGCTCGCCTCGGGCTGAGCGAACGTTGCGAGACCGTGCGCACGGACCTGTTCCCGCCCGGCCGCGCGCCGCTCGTCGTGTGCAACCCGCCGTGGGTCCCGGCCCGTCCGCACGCCCCGCTGGAGCGGGCCGTCTACGACCCGGGCAGCCGGATGCTGCGCAGTTTCCTCGACCGGCTCGGAGCGCACCTCGAGCCGGGCGGTGAAGGCTGGCTCGTGCTGTCGGACTTCGCCGAACGGCTGGAGCTGCGCACGCGCGACGAGCTGCTCAAGGCGTTCGCCGACGCGGGCCTGCGGGTGCTGGACCGGTTGGACACCCGCCCGGGTCATCCGGCGACAGCAGACGAAACGGATCCGCTGCACGCTGCCCGCGCCGCCGAGATCACCTCGCTGTGGCGGCTGTCGCCGAACTGACCGGCCTGCCTTCGACGAAGTCGCGATAGACCGCCGCCACCTCGGCCACCGGGGTGGTGCCCGACGGGTCCAGGCCCAGCTCCAGTGCGGTTTCGGTGACCCAGCCGGGGCTGACGACGTTGATCCGCAGGCCGCGCGGCAGCTCCACCGCGGCCGCACGGGCGAAGGCCTCGATCCCGGCGTTCACCAGCGTGCCGAAGGCGCCTCCCGGCGTCGGACGGGCGAAGGCACCACCCGTCAGGGTGATCGAGCCGCCGTCGCGCAGGTGGTTCGCGGCGCGGCGCACCAGGCGTACCTGGCCGAGCAGCTTGCCTTCGAGGCCCCGGGTGAACTCCTCGTCAGAGCCGCTGAGCAGCGGGGACATCGGCGCGTTGGCCGCGCAGCAGACGACGGCGTCGACGTCCCCGGCGGACGCGAACAGCGCGTCGAGCGAGGCGGGGTCGGTCAGGTCGACGCGCGCTTCGCCGCGGCGGGACGCGCGGATCACCTCGTGGTCCGCGGCCAAAACCCCGGCGACGGCCGAGCCGATCGTGCCGGTCGCGCCGATGACGATGATCCTCACGAAGCAACTCCCTTGTCCCGGCCTGCCGTGGCGTTTCCGACTCTGCCGGAACCGGGAGCGGTTACCCAGCACCTGTCAGGTGCAGGCAGGAACGGGGAATTCGCGGCATGCTGGTGAGATGGATCAAGGTGCGCTCCTCGGCGAGTTCCTGCGCTCGCGCCGCGCCCGGCTCAGCCCCGGGGACGTCGGGCTGTCCGAGTTCGGCGGCCGCCGCCGTGTGCCGGGGCTGCGCCGGGAGGAACTGGCGCAGCTCGCCGGGGTCAGCGCCGGGTACTACACCCGCCTGGAGCAGGGGCAGCGCGCGACGGCTTCGGAAGCGGTGCTCGACGCGCTCGCCCGCGCACTGCTCCTGGACGACGACGAGCGGACCCACCTGCACGGCCTCGCGCACCGGAAGGCCCAGTCGCGCCGCCGTCCACGGCCCGAGGTCCTCCGGCCGGGCATCCGCGTCATGATCGACTCGTTCGCGGAGGTGCCCGCGCTGGTGCTCGGGCGGCGCACCGACGTGCTCGCCTGGAACCCGATGGCGCACGCGCTGCTCGCGGGACATCTCGACGTCGAGGCGCCCCAGCTTCCGGCGGCACGGCCCAACTGGGCGCGGCTGTTCTTCCTCGACCCGCACACCCGCGAGCTGTTCGTGGACTGGGCGCGGAAGGCGGACGACACCATCGCGGACCTCCGGCTGATCGCCGGGCGCCATCCGGACGACCTGCGCCTGCACGAGCTGATCGGCGAGCTGACGATGAAGAGCACGGAGTTCGCCGCGCGGTGGTCGGCGCATCCGGTGCGGACCTGCGCGTCCCACACCCGCGAGTACGCCCATCCCGTCGCGGGCAGGCTCACCCTCGCCGACGAACTGCTGCGCCTCCCGGACGACGAAGGCCAGCGGCTGGTCGTGTTCAACGCCGAGCCCGGCTCACCTTCCGAAGCCGCCCTCAAGCTGCTTCAAGCCACCAACGCGACCCGGGCCAGCGAGATCAAGGCCTGAGCCGCGGGGCTGATCGGCCCGTCCGCACGCCACGCGAGGCCAAGGCGGCCACGCAACCGCGGCTGCGTCACGGTGAGCAGGTGCAGGCGATCCGAGTACGCCCGCGCCAGGGACTCCGGCACGATCGCCACGCCCAGTCCGTTCGCCGCGAGGTGCGCGAGGACGTTGGGATCTCCGGCCTCGAAAGCGATCCGCGGCCTCAGCCCCGCCGCGGTCAGCGCCTCGTCGAGAGCCGTGCGCAGGCCGGTGCCCTTCGGCAGGCAACCGAACGGGAGGGATTCCAGCTCGGCCAGGGTGACCGTGTTCCTTGTCGCGAGAGGATCCCCCAGGCCGACCACGGCGACGAACTCCTCGTCGCGCACCACCAGGATCTCGATCCCCTCCGGCGGGACGCTCGCGACGCCGACCAGCGCCAGGTCGAGCCCGCCGTCGCGGATCGCGTCGAACATCGTGCCCGAGTTGGCCGCCGACAACGTGATCTCGACCGCGGGATGCAGCTCGTGGAACCGGGCGAGCAGGCCCGGCAGGTCGACAGGCCCGTACGAGGTCACCATCCCGATCGCGACCTGACCCCGCAGCAGCCCGGACAGCTGGTCGACGGCCAGGCGGACGGCGGCCACCGAGGCCAGCGCGGCCTTGGCGGGTGGCAGGGCCGCGGCGCCGACCTCGGTCAGCCGGACCGTGCGCCGCGAGCGGTCCAGCAACGGCTGGCCCAGCTCCCGTTCCAGCTTGCGGATCTGCGCGCTCACCCCGGGCTGGGCGACGTGCACGCGCTCGGCCGCGCGGGTGAAGTTGGCCTCCTCGGCCACGGCCACGAAGTACTCCAGCTGCCTCAGTTCCATAACTGCTGATTCTAGTACGCAGATAAACCAGCTCTTGGACTTCTAGTTTATTCCGCAGCAGGCTGGGGGCATGAGCGAAACCACTCTCGACCTCACCAAACTGACCGAGCAGGTCGACGGGCCCGTCTTCGTCCCCGGCGAAGCGGGCTACGCCGACGAAACGGCCGGATTTCAGACCGGGGTCCGCCACCGGCCCGCGGTCATCGTCGGCGCGACGAGCCAGGCGGACGTCGTCGCGGCCGTCGAGTTCGCCGGGCTCCACGGCCTCGCGGTCGCGGTGCAGGCGACCGGGCACGGGCTGACCGTCCCGGCCGAGGGCGGCCTGCTGATCAGCACCCGGCGGCTGACCGGGATCGAGGTCGACGCGGCCGCGCGCACCGTCCGGATCGAGGCGGGCGTGCTGTGGGGCGCGGTGATCGCGGAGGCCGCGAAGCACGACCTCGCGCCGCTGAGCGGCAGCTCGCCGGGCGTCGGAGCCGTCGGGTACACGCTCGGCGGCGGGTTCGGCCTGCTCTCCCGGCAGTTCGGGCTCGCCACCGACCACGTCCGCGCGCTCGACGTCGTCACCGCCGACGGCCGCGCCCGGCACGTCACCGCCGAGAGCGAACCGGACCTGTTCTGGGCACTGCGCGGCGGGCGGGACAACTTCGGCGTCGTGACCTCGCTGGAGGTCGGCCTCGTGCCGGTGACCAGGCTCTATGGCGGCGGCCTGTATTTCGACGCCGCGCAGATCGGCGACGTCCTGCGCGGCTGGCGGGACTGGACCGCGACGGTGCCGGACGAGCTGAACTCGTCGATCGCGCTGATCCCGTTCCCCGACCTGCCGATGATGCCCGCCGACCTGCGTGGACGGCACGTCGCGCACCTCAGGATCGCCTTCACCGGTTCATTCGAGGAGGGCGAGCGCCTGGTCGCGCCACTGCGCGCCGCCGGGCCCGTCCTCAAGGACACCCTGGGCGAGCTGCCCTTCACCGAGTCCGGCTCGATCGCCAGCGAGCCGCCGCATCCGCACCCGTACCACGGCGACAACGCGACGGTCAGCGAGCTGACGGACCCGATGATCGACAGCATCCTGGAGCTGACCGGGCCCGGTTCGCCGAAGCCGTCGGTGCTGATCATCGACCTGCTCGGCGGCGCGCTCAGCCGCACCCCGGACGTCCCCGGTGTCGGCTGGGACCGGAGCGCGCGCTTCACCGTCCGCGCGCTCGCGGTGATCGAGGAGGACGGCGTAACGGCCGTGCGGCGTCGGCACGGGCTGCTGTTCGAGGCACTGCGGCCCCGGACGACCGGCCGGTTGCTGAACTTCGTCTACGGCGAAAGCGCCGCCGGCAAGCACGCGGCCACCGTCTACCCGGCGGCAGAGCTGCGCAGGCTCGCCGCACTCAAGGCCGTGCACGACCCGGAGAACCTGTTCCGGGTCAACCACAACCTCGTGACCGGATAGACAGGCCGCCCGGCCGGGCGGGCCGGGCGACCGGATCGGTCAGCGCTGCAGCGTGACGACCGGGATCAGCCGCTTCGTCTTCTTCTCGTAGTCCCCGAAGCCGGGCATCATGGCGATCAGCTTCGCGTAGAGCGCGTCACGGTCGGCACGGTCCTCGACGACGGCCGCGGTGCCCTCGAACTTCTCTTCGCCCACCTCGACCGTGACCTTCGGCTCGGCCAGGATGTTGTGGTACCAGGCGGGGTTCTGGTCCGAACCCGCGTACGAAGCGGCGATGACGAAGCGCTCGCCGTCCTCGAGGTACACCAGCGGCGAGGTGCGCTGCTGGCCGCTCTTGGCCCCCGTCGTGGTGAGGAGCAGCAGGTTCCCGCCCTCGAACTGGCCGCCCACCTTGCCGCCGTTGGCGCGGAACTCCGCGATGACGTTCTTGTTCCAGTCGAGAATTTCGCTCATCCGAGGCGATCCTTCGCTAGAGTCGGGCGGTCCGCCCTATCAATTTGTGATCAAAACTACTTTGGAGTCAAAGGCATGTCAACGGCTGAGGGACCGAGCGTCGAAGACGGCGTCCGGCAGCTCCTGCTGCTCATGCCCCGGCTCATCGGGGCGGTGAAACGAGCCCCGATCCCCGACGAACTCCGCGGGCTCTCCCTCGCGCCCCGGCACCTGTCCCTGCTCTCGTTCCTCCTCTTCGACGGGCCGATGACGGTCACCGAACTCGCCCGGCGCCTGGAACTCGCGCCGACCACGGCCAGCCTGATGATCGGCGACCTCAGCAAACAGGGCGTGCTGGACCGGCGCGAGGACCCGGCCGACCGCCGCCGCACCATCGTCAGCATCACCGGCGAAAGACGCCCGGCCGTCGACGCCTGGCTCGCCAGCGGCGCCAAGGCCTGGACCGGCGCGCTGGCTCCGCTGAGCCCCGCCGAACGCGACGTCGTGATCGGCGCGCTGCGCGCCTACACAGCGGGCACCTGCGCCGAACGCCCGCAAGACTGCTCCGGCAGCGACTGTTAGTCCGACTGCTTCTCCCGCGCCTGGCGCCGCTGCGCCTCCGCGCGCTCGCGGCACTGCAGCAGGAACTCCTCGTCTCCCGCCGAGTCACCGGCGGCGAACCTGCCCGGCCTGTCGTACTCCGGGAACGACGGCGCGTGCCGTTCGTACGGGCCGCGCCGGGCACGGACCTGCTGCTCAGGCCGCCCCGCCACCAGCCAGATGATCGACCCGACGAGCGGCAAGAGCAGCACCAGAAGCAGCCACAGGCCCTTCGACAGGTTGCGGCAGGACCCCTCTTCGGTCACCACCACATCGACGAGACAGAAAATCCACAGACCGAGCGTGACACAGCCGAGCAGGCCGTCGAAATAGAGCATGACCAAGTACCTTCCCCAGGACTGGACCCTCCGCCAGCTGCGGTATTTCTTAGCACAGGGGTCCGACAGTCCCGGCCGCGGTCATCAGCAGAACCGCGGGCATCCGCAGGTTCGGCGAAAGCTCGTAAGGGATTTCCCGCTCAACGAGACGGCAGCCGCGCAACGCCGCGACGATCCCGGCGGCCAGCGCGAACGCGGGCGACCGGCCGGGGCAGGCCTTCGGCCCGGCGCCGAACGCCAGACCATCGGTGAGCCGCAGCACGACGAGCTCACCGCGGACGACGCGGCGGGTGGTCAGCACTGGCGGATCCACCCGCGCCACCACGGCGAGCAGCTCCTCCACTGAACCGGCGAATTTTCCCCTCAACAGAGCCAAAAGCGCGTTACCGATGAGCCCGGCGGTCGCGTCACAAGCCTGGATGAGCAAGCCGATGCGCGCCGCTGTCACCTCGTCGGGCGTCCCGCCGCAAACCACGATCAGCCGGGACAACGCCCGCTCGGCCGCCTCGTCCGGTTCGACGTGCGGGTGATAGGCCTTGGCGACCACCGCGATGTCGGCGGCAATCTCGGCGGCAATGTCCGGCAGCCCGAGCGCCTCCGCGAGCACCCCGACCGGCACCGGGCGCGCGAGCACGGCCATCACGTCGAACGGCTCACCCCGTGTCGCGCCCACCATCGCGACCGTGCGCTCGAACGCCTCGCGCCGCAGCAGGTCCACGTCGATTCCGGCGAGGTCGTCCAGCACGAGGCGGCGTCGTCGCGCGTGCTCGTCCCCGGAACTGAACCTGGCGACGTTCGCGCGCAACCAGCGAACGCTTCCCGGCGGCCCGTCCCGCGGCACAGGCGGCACGACGGCCGACGGATCGGTGAGCACGGCGTACGTCCCGGCATCGTCTTCCATGACGTCAAGATAAGCCGGGGAAACGTCGGCGGCGGCCGAAACGTCAGCCGGGCAGCGCGACGTCCGACGGCGCGGTGTACCACGTCCGCTGCGGGCCGGTGCACCGCCGAGCCGACGGCGAATCATGCTGGTACCACAGGGACACGATCTTCTCCCCGTTCGGCAGCGTATGCAGCGGCGGCCCGTCCACCTGCGCCATCCCGGCCGCTTCGAGCGAACGGATACTGGCGAAATTGCCGACCTCGACCCCGGCGCGCACCCGCGTCAGCCCCAGATGCTCGTGACCAAGCCGGATCCCCGCCGCGAACAGCTCCCGGCCGAGGCCGCGGCCCCGATACGCCGGCGCGAGGTACCCACCGGTCTCCGGCGAACCGCCCGCGCCCTGGTGCACACTGACCAGCCCGGCACAGCGATTCGCCGCGAGGTCGATCATGACCAGATCGACCGCCTCACTGCCGGAGAACCCGATCCCGGAGCCCGGCACGACCCGCAGGTAGTGGTCGCGGAACTCCGCGGCCACGATCGACGGCGGCAACCAACCCAGCCAGCGTTGCGCCTCGGGATCACTCCCGGCCGCGTTGCCGGCCCAGCACTCGGCCTGGGTGGGCGTGCGGAACAGGAACGAGCCGGACCGGAAGACGTGCGCCGGACCGTCACAGTCCCGCATCGCCATCCGGCGGCCACGCCGGGTGAAACGGGCGAGCAGCACGGAACCCCCTTTTGTCTCCGCCCGAGTTTAGCCCGCCGGGTTGTCGTCGTGGGTTGTTATTGTGGCCAGGTGACGGCCGCACCAGACACAACCGAGCTCGACGGTTCGGCGCGCGCGGCACAGCCACGCCAGCTGATCGTGACCGTGTACGGGCTCTACTCGCGCGAAGAGGGCGGATGGCTGTCAGTCGCGTCGCTCATCGACCTGCTCGGCGAAGTGGACGTCGACGAGCCCGCGGTCAGGTCGTCGATCTCACGGCTCAAGCGGCGCGGAATTCTCAACGCCGTACGCCGGGGCGGAGCCGCCGGCTACGAGCTTTCCGAGGCTGCGCTGGCGATCCTGCGGGAAGGGGACCAGCGGATCTTCCGGCGGGAGCGGGCGACAGTGGCGGAAGGGTGGCTGCTGGCGGTATTTTCGGTGCCCGAGGCCGAGCGGCACAAGCGGCACGTTCTCCGGAGTCAGTTGGCAAGACTGGGATTCGGGACCGCGTCGGCCGGGGTTTGGATCGCGCCCGCGCATCTGCACGACGCGACGGCAGAAGTGTTGCGGCGGCACGGTCTCGACGGGTACGCGGAGCTGTTCCGGGCCGAGCATTTGGCTTTCGGGGATCTCGCGGTCAAGGTGCGGGAGTGGTGGGACCTCGACCAGCTCGAGGAGCTCTATACCGATTTCATCGAGGAGCACGGGGCTGCGCTCGAGCGGTGGGACGGGTCTGAGGCCGGGGCTTTCGCGGGCTACGTGCGAGCGTTGACGGACTGGCGGCGGCTGCCGTATCTGGACCCGGGGCTGCCCGCCGAGCTGCTGCCGACGGACTGGGCCGGGAGCCGGGCCGCGGGGCTGTTCTTTTCTCTGCACGCGCGGCTTGAAAGGCTTGCCCGGGGGTACGTGCTTGGGCGGATTGGGTAGCCGGGTCCTGAGGTGCGGCTAGAAGCCTGTGTTTTTTGGCCAGCGCGCTCACAAACTCGCGCCGCCAGGTCGCCCCGACTCCCAGCGTAAGTGCGGCTTTTGCTTGCAGGGGGGCGACCTACCGTCGCGAGTTGGGGCGGCCTGGCGGCCGCAAAAGAGGGCGCGCGGCGGTGAAGTCTCCACTCGCAGAGCTCGCGGAGACGCTGTGGTCCCGGATAGCGGGGGTTGGGTTTTAGTGGTGTGTGTCGGGGGCGAGTCTGGATGAACCGGCGAGTGGCGTGGCTGAGTTTGGGTGGTTCCGCGCACTGTGAAGTCTTGGGGTGCGAGGCCAGGCGTGGCCAAGTCTGGGCGGTCTTGGCCACCACATGTCTTGGGGTTCGAGGCGAACGTGCCAAGTCTGGGCGGTTCGGCCACCGTATGGCTTGGGGTTCGAGGCCGGGTGGGGTGGGTCTTGGCGGTGGTTGGGGGTAGCGCTCGGTGTTGGGGGTTGGTGATGTGCGGGTTTGGGGGTGGGATGAACGGACCTTTTAAGGCGTTTTCTGCCATAGACGGTCCGCTCAGGGCGCTCGGGGGTGCTCCCCGGGTGCGCGTGGTTTGACTGTCCCTGAAGGCCACCTTCACGGCGTTTTACGCCGTGAAGGTGGCCTTCAGGGACAGTCGGCGGTGGTGGTGGGGGCTAGGACCGCGAAGCCTTGGAGTTCTACTAGGGCTTCGGTGTCCCAGAGGCGGTTTGTTCCTATTCCGGCCATTGCCGGGTAGGCGGTTCCGGCCAGGCGGCGCCAGACTGCTCCGATTTCGCGGGCGTGGGCTTTGTAGTCGTCCATGTCGACTATGTAGATCGTGACGCTCGCGAGGTCTGTTGGCTCGCCGCCTGCCGCGCGTAGCGCTGTCAGGAGGTTGGTGAGAGCTCGCTCGAACTGGTCCACCACGGTTGTGCCGACTATGCGGTTGTTGTGGTCCAGTGCCGTTTGGCCGGCCAGGAAGACTACGCGTCCTTCGGCCGCTACGGCGTGGGAGAAGCCTGAGGGGCGGCCGAGCTCGGCGGGGTTGATGCGCTCAAGAGCCATGGGGGCATCCTAGGTGATGTTTCGTGTTGTTGACGGTCGTGTCTGGTGCGACATACCCTGACGGGATGCGAATCGCTGTGCTCGGGGGTGGTCCGGCGGGGTTGTACTTCGCCGCGCTGGCGAAACAGCTTGATCCGGGGCACGAGATCACCGTCTGGGAGCGGAACGCCCCGGACGACACGTTCGGCTTCGGGGTGGTGTTCTCCGACGAGACGCTCGGGGGCATCGAGCATGCCGATACCGCCGTCTACCAGGCCATGGAGCGTGAATTCGCGCGCTGGGACGACATCGACGTCCATCATGGCGGCGCCATCACGACCTCGGGCGGCCACGGCTTCGCGGCGATGAGCCGCAAACGTTTGCTGGGGATCCTGCAGGAGCGCTGTGCCGAGCTGGGCGTCGACGTGCGGTTCCGCACGCCCGCGCCCGACGTCGGGACCCTGACCGGGGCCTACGACCTCGTCGTCGCGGCTGACGGGGTCAACTCGCCCACCCGCGCGCGCTTCGCGGAGACCTTTCGGCCGAGCGTCGAGACGCGGCGGTGCCGGTACATCTGGCTCGGGACCGATCTCGTCTTCGACGCCTTCAAGTTCCACATCCTCGACACGCCGCACGGTGTCATGCAGGTCCACGGGTACCCGTACAGCCGGAACGCGAGCACGTTCATCCTCGAACTGCACGAGGACGTCTGGCAGCGCGCGTTCGGCGAGGTCGCCGCGACCGGGCTCGCGCCGGGTGAGAGTGACGAGAAGTCGATCGAGCTCATTCGCCAACTGTGTGCCGGTGTGCTCGGGGATCACCAGGTGTTCGCCAACAACTCCAAGTGGACCGAGTTCGGCACGGTCCGGTGCGCGAGCTGGCGCCGTGGCAACGTCGTCCTGCTGGGCGACGCCGCGCACACCGCGCACTTCTCCATCGGCTCCGGCACCAAGCTGGCCATGGAGGACGCGCTGGCGCTGGTCGCTTGCCTGCACGAGCAGCCGGGGGTGGACGAGGCGCTGGCCGCCTACGAAACCGAGCGCCGCCCCGTCGTCACGTCCACCCAGCGGGCCGCGCAGGCGAGCCTGGAATGGTTCGAGAACGTCACCCAGTACACCCATCAGGACCCGCCGCAGTTCGCGTTCAACATCGTCACCCGCAGCCGCCGGGTCACCTACGACAACCTGCGGCTGCGCGATCCCGGCTTCGTCGGGGAGCTGGACTCCTGGTTCGCCTCGACGCTCGGCACCGAGGTCCGGCCGCCGATGTTCCAGCCGTTCAAGCTGGGACAGCTGGAGCTGGCGAACCGGGTCGTCGTGTCACCGATGGACATGTACTCCGCGCGCGACGGCGTCCCGACCGACTTCCACCTGGTGCACCTCGGCGGCAAGGCGCTCGGCGGCGCCGGGCTGGTGATGACCGAGATGGTGTGCGTCTCCGCGACCGGCCGGATCACGCCCGGCTGCGGCGGGCTGTACACCCAGGAACAGGAACAGGCCTGGGCCAGGGTGGCGGACTTCGTGCACGAGCACAGTCCCGCGCGGATCGGCGTCCAGCTGGGTCATTCCGGGCGCAAAGGTTCGACGAAACTGATGTGGGACGGCATCGACGAGCCGCTCACGGAAGGCAACTGGCCGGTGGTCGGGCCGTCCGCCCTGCCGTACGCCGCGGCGAACCAGACGCCGCGGGAGCTGTCCGTGGCCGAGCTTTCCGAGCTGCGCCGCGAGTTCGCCCTGTCCGCGCAAGCCGCCGGCCGCGCCGGGTTCGACCTGCTGGAACTGCACTGCGCGCACGGCTACCTGCTGTCGTCCTTCCTCTCGCCGCTGACCAACCGCCGCACGGACGCTTACGGTGGTTCGCTGGAGAACCGGCTGCGTTTCCCCCTCGAGGTCTTCGACGACGTCCGCGCCGCCTGGCCCGCCGACCGGCCGATGACCGTGCGGATCTCCGCCACCGACTGGCACGACGGCGGGGTCGACGCCGACGAGGCCGTCGAGATCGCGCGGGCGTTCGCCCGGCACGGCGCGGACGGCATCGACGTCTCGACCGGACAGGTAGTCAGCGAGGAGAAACCGTTGTACGGCAGGAGCTATCAGACGCCGTACGCCGACCGGATCCGCAACGAGATCGGCCGCGAGTACGGGATCGCCGTGCTCGCCGTCGGCGCGATCTCGTCCTACGACGACGTCAACTCACTCATCCTGGCGGGGCGCGCCGACCTTTGCGCACTCGGCCGGACCCACCTCTACGATCCACAGTGGACGCTGCACGCGGCGGCGGACCAGGGCTACGTCATGCCATGGCCACGGCCGTACGCGGCGGGCAGCCGCAAACCGCAGGGCGGCCGCAGTGACGGCCCGAAACCACGGCTGGAGCTGCTGCGATCCGGGGATCCGGGCACCGCGCACGCCCGCTGGCGACCAGGGAGTGACCGATGACCGCCTTCTCGCTCGACACCGATCAGCGCGCCTTCGCCGACGAAGTCCGCAGGCTGGGCGCCGAGCGGCTCGGCCCGCTCGCCGAAGCCGGGGCCGAGGGCGCGGTGAATCGGCCGCTGCTCAAGGAAATGGGCTCGCTGGGCCTGCTCGCGCGGCTCTTTCCCGGCGTCGAAACCGGCAGTCCGTCGCGCGAAGCGGCGGCCACGGACCTCTGCATCCTGCGGGAATCACTGGCGACCCAGAACACCGAAGCCGAGACTGCGCTGGCCCTTCAAGGGCTCGGCAGCTATCCGATTCTCCAGTCGGGGCAGGACTCGCAGGTCCAGCGGTGGCTGCCCGCGGTCGCCGCCGGTGACGCCGTCGCGGCCTTCGCGCTGACCGAGCCGGGCGCCGGTTCGGACGCCGCCGCGCTGGAGCTCTCGGCCGAGCGTGACGGCGACGGCTGGCGGCTGACCGGCGAGAAGATGTGGATCTCCAACGCTCCCGAGGCCGACTTCTACACGGTGTTCGCGCGGACCACCCCCGACGCGGGCTCGCGCGGGGTCAGCGCGTTCGTCGTCCCCGGCGACCGGCCCGGCCTGTCCGGCGAGCATCTCGACCTGGTCAGCCCGCATCCGATCGGCACACTGGTGTTCGACGGCGTGCCCGTCCACCGCGAGGAGCTGCTCGGCGAGGAGAACCGCGGTTTCGGCGTCGCGATGCGGACCCTGGACCTGTTCCGCCCCAGCGTCGGGGCGT
Source organism: Amycolatopsis sp. H20-H5 (assembly GCF_035828755.1). Taxonomy (NCBI): domain Bacteria; kingdom Bacillati; phylum Actinomycetota; class Actinomycetes; order Pseudonocardiales; family Pseudonocardiaceae; genus Amycolatopsis; species Amycolatopsis sp. H20-H5. Next base: position 109,089 of record NZ_JAYMZS010000010.1, read on the forward strand.
TCGCGGTGGGCATGGCCCAGGCCGCTTTGGACGCTGCCGTGGCGTACGCCGGTACACGCGTCGCGTTCGGCGGACCGTTGCTGCGTCAGCAAACCGTCGCCCACACGCTCGCCGAGATGGCCACCCGCACGGAGGCCGCACGCCTGCTGGTCTACTCCGCCGCGGCCGCCTACGACGCGGGTGAGGAGAGGCCGGCGAAGCGCTCCGCGATGGCGAAGCTGTTCGCCACCGAGACGGCCCAGTACGTCGTCGACGCGGCGGTGCAGATCCACGGTGCGCGGGCGTTGCGGCGAGGCCACCTGCTGGAACACCTCTACCGCGAGGTCCGCGCGCCGCGGATCTACGAAGGCGCGTCCGAGGTCCAGCGGACGATCATCGCGCGGGAACTGACGCGCTGACCTTCCTGGCCGGTTTGCGGTCCAGCCACCACTGGGCGACGAGCAGTACCAGCACCCAGCTCGTCCAGGCGGACAGCCCCGCGATCGACTGCCCCAGCGCGACCTCGCTGCCGTCGAAGGTCGTGGCCAGCCGGGGGGCGAGGATCGCCGCCGCCAGTGGGCCGACGATCCGGTTGACGATGATCGACATGGTCAGCGCGAAGCTGCGGATCATCCACCGGCGGTGATCGGCGAACCGGCGCTGCCGCACCGCCCGCCAGCCCGCCGTCGTGCACCCGAGCCACACCACGCCGAGCAGGACGTCGCTGACCACCGTCACCGGGCCGAACGGACTGACCGAGCCCACCGTGATCGCCAGCAGCGCTGACGGCACGACACCGGCGAAGACGTACACGCGGCCGATCCGGCGGTGCGCCAGCGGATACCGGCGCCGGAACCACGGCCAGATCTGCAGGCAGCAGGTCAGCATGGCGACCGAACCGAACAGCACATGGCCGACGAGCACGAAGTAGTGCGCGGCGAAACCCTGCGGCGCGGGCACCCGTGAGCCCGCCGGGTCCAGCGCCAGATACGGCGGCAGCGAGTAACACAGGAACGCGACGGCCACCACCCCGAGCGGCAGCACCCACGGCCGCCGCCACCACGCTCGCCCGGGAACTCCTTGCCGTACTGGGGAATCGGCCTGCGACCGGTCCGTCTCCAGCGCCATGAGCGCCCTCTTTCCTTCAGCCACCGTCAAGTCCTGCTCCAAAGTAGGACCGGCGACCAGGTGATCCCATCCGGCAACCCACCGAAGCGAGGTGGGGACCGCCCTACCCACGCCCATTCCATCACCCGATCAGGCGAAGTCCAGACCTCATCTTTCCGAGAGATATCCCTTACCCACCAGCACTTTCCACCAACCCCCCACCCCAACCCCTCACCCCATCTCCTCACCCCATCTCCTCAAACTGTCGCACCATCGAACTAATGTTCGAGCATCAGTCCACATCCCGTCCACGGGAAGAGCACGAGCAGGGGGAACCATGACCGTCATCCCGTTCCGTTCCAGACAGCGGCCCGCCGTCCCACCGTCCGCCGGGCGGCAGCGGGGGCGGCTGTGGGTCTCCGACGCCGCACTCGATCCAGGCACCTACCGAGGGCTGGCCACGTCCGCGTCGGCCGCCGAGCACTGGCCCGTGGTCATCACCCACGGCACCCGGTCCACGCGCCACGGACGGGACTGGATCGCCGAGCACGGCTGGGATCCGCCCGCCGCCGGGAACGTGCCGGACCTGCCGGCCGGCTTGGTGCTCGCCGGCTGGTGGGAGCGGTCGTGGCGCGCGGGCAGGCGGATGGAGCCGTTCGGGCCGGAGTTCCCCGGCCTGGTCCGCCGCTCCCGAAGACGGGTGGATCCCGTGTTCCAGGCCGCCGAATCCGGCTCCGTACTGGCGATGGCCAGCCGCGGCAGGC
>NZ_JAYMZS010000010.1:110948-138347 GCF_035828755.1 Amycolatopsis sp. H20-H5
GTCCGCACCCCGCGCCCGGCGGACATCCCGGCGTTGCTCGGCTGGCGCGGCGCCCGGCACGCCATCGGGGACACGGCCGCCCTCTCAGCGGTGCTTCGCAGCTGGGAGGAACGGTTCGGCGCGTTGCTCATCGGGCTCGGCGAGGAGGAGCTGATCCTCTCGGTCGCCGCACCGCCCACCACCGTGCAGCGCGCGCTGGGGGTGGCCGCCGAGCAGCTCGCGTTCTGCGACAGGCCGTTCATCCACCAGCCCGGGAGCTTCCGCGAGTTCGCCGGCGAGCTCCTCCACGCGACCACCTGGCGGTTCCAGTGGCAGTGAGCTCAGTCGTCGCGGTGGCAGCCCAGCAGCTGCCTGGCGACGATGTGGCCGGAGGCCCCGTTGAGCCCGCCCGGCCGGTCGTTCGCCTCGAGCACCAGCACTTCCCAGCCGGCACGGGCCAGGCAGGCGCCCGTGACGAGTGCGTTGTGGCCGCTGCCGATGATCACCGCGTCAGGTGCCTCCATGCCGGGAATTCTGCTGGGCCGGTGGTCCCGGCCACCAGGGACCGTGGTCCCGGAGTGGCCGGGACAGCCGGGCCCGCACGCTCAGGAACCCCGGACCCGGCGCACGGTGTCGCGGTAGAAGTACCCACTCTGCTTGATCGTGCGCTGCTGGGTTTCGTAGTCCACCCGGATCAGCCCGAAGCGCTTCGCGTAGCCGTAGGCCCACTCGAAGTTGTCCAGCAGGGACCAGGCGAAGTAGCCGCGGATGTCGGCGCCCGCCAGCCGTGCCGCCGCGACTGCCGCGATATGCGAAGCCAGGTAGGCGGCCCGGTCCTCGTCACGGACGAAGCCGCTTTCGTCGGCGAGGTCGTCGAAGGCAGAGCCGTTCTCGGTGATCACCATCGGCAGGCCGGGGTAGTCCCGGCCCAGCCTGGTGAGCAGCTCGGTGAACTTGCCGGGCAGGATCTCCCAGCCCATCGCGGTGGTCGGCTTCCCGAAGGGCACGGTCCGCTGTGCGGGCAGGCCCTGGTCGTCCTCGGTGCGGCCATCTTCGCCGACCCCGGAGTACTGCTGGCCGAAGTAGTAGTTCACGCCGAGGAAGTCCAGCGGCGCGGAGATGATCTTCAGGTCCCCGTCCTCCACCGGCAGCTTCACCCCGCGCGCGGCCAGGTCCTCGACGACGTCGGCCGGGTATTGCCCGTGCACCAGCGGGTCCAGGTAGATCCGGACGCCGAGGCCGTCCGCGCTCCTCGCGGCGTCACGGTCGTGGGCGCTGTCGGTGGCCGGGTCGGCCGTGCCCATGTTGAGCGTGATGCCGAACTCGGTGTCGTGCGGCGCGGCCTCCCGCATCCGGGCGGTCGCGAGGCCGTGCCCGAGCAGCAGGTGGTGCACCGCGGCCATCCCGGCGGCGAAATCGCGCTTGCCCGGCGCCATCACGCCGTGCACGTAGCCGTGCATGGCGGAGCACCACGGCTCGTTCAGCGTGGTCCAGTGCCGGACCCGGTCGTTCAGCTTGTCGAACACGAGCATCGCGTAGTCGGCGAACCGGTAGGCCGTGTCCCGCGCCGGCCAGCCGCCCGCGTCCTCCAGCTGCTGCGGGAGGTCCCAGTGGTAGAGCGTCAGCCAGGGCGCGATGTCCTTTTCCAGCAGCTCGTCGACGAGCTTGTCGTAGAAGGCCATGCCCGCGGGGTTGACCGGCCCGCGCCCGCCCGGCTGGATCCGCGGCCAGGCCACCGAAAACCGGTAGGTGTCCGCCTCCAGCTCCTTCACCAGCGCGATGTCGTCGGGCATGCGGTGGTAGTGATCGCAAGCCACGTCGCCGGTGTCGTTGTTGTCGATCGCCCACGGGACTTCGCAGAAGGTGTCCCAGATCGAGGGCGTCCGGCCGTCCTCGGCCACCGCGCCTTCGATCTGGTACGCGGCGGTCGCCACGCCCCACCGGAAGTCCGGCGGCAGGCTGGCGATGAGCTTCTGCTGAGCGCTGGTCGCGACGGCGCCGGCGGTCTCGGTCGAATTCAAGGCGGTCTCCTCCAGTGGTTAAGCGACGGGCTCCGGGGCGGGGTGCAGCCAGCAGGCCACCGTGCGCGTGGGATCACCACGCCCGGTGGGGGTGCCCAGTACCGGCACCCGCTCGGCACAGGGTTCGAAGGCGCGTGGGCACCGCGGGTGGAACGAGCAGCCGGTCGGCATGGCCCGCTGGTCCGGGGGCGAGCCGGGGATCCCGGTCAGCTCACGGCGTGGCCCGCGCAGTGCGGGGAAGGAGTGCAGAAGACCGTCGCTGTAGGGATGCAGGGAATCCTTGTACAGCTGGGCGGCCGGTGCCTGCTCGACGATCCGGCCGCCATACATGATCGCGATGCGGTCGGAGAACTCGACGAGCAGCGAAAGGTCGTGGGTGATGAACAGGACCGAGAAGCCAAGCCGCTCCCGCAGCTCGACGAGCTGCCCGAGGATCTGCCGCTGCATCACCACGTCCAGCGCGGTGGTCGGCTCGTCCATGATGACCACCCTGGGCTCCAGTGCGAGCGCCATCGCGATCATCACCCGCTGCCGCATCCCGCCGGAAAGCTGGTGCGGGTAGCTCTCGAGCCGGTCCGCCGAGATGCCGACCAGGGTCAGCAGCTCGCGGGCCCGCGCCAGCCTGCTCACCCGGGTGCTCTTGGGCTCGTGCGCCTTGATCACGTCGATCAGCTGGGTGGAGACCTTGTGCACCGGGTTGAGCGAGTTCATCGCCCCCTGGAAGACGATGGACGTCTCCGCCCAGCGGAAGCCCCGCAGCTGGCGCGGGGTCAGCTTCAGCACGTCGTACGGCTCGCCGTCGTCGGGGTGGTAGATCACCTCGCCGCCGCGGATCACCCCGGGCGGCGGGAGGAGCCTGGTCAGCCCGTAGGCCAGCGTCGACTTCCCGCTCCCGCTCTCGCCCGCCAGGCCGAGCACCTCGCCCCGGTGCAGGGTGAGGTGCACGTCCCGCACCGCGTGCACGGCCTCGTCACCGAGCCCGTAGTCGACGTCGAGGCCGCGAATCTCCAGTACAGGTGCGTTCATCGGTCCTCCTCCCGGCCCAGCACGGGGGTGAACCCCACGCGCATCCGGACGGTGCGCCCGTCCGTCGTCTTGACCTTGGTCTTGCCGTTGCCCCGCAGCCGGGGGCTGACGAACTCGTCGATGCCGAAGTTGAGCAGGGACAACGCCGTCCCGAGCACGGCGATGGCGAGCCCCGCCGGGACGAACCACCACCACGCGCCCTGTGCCAGCGCTTGCTGGCTCTGCGCCCAGAAGAGGATCGTTCCCCAGTTCCAGTTGGAGAAGCTGGAGACGCCGACGAAGGCCAGGGTGATCTCCGACATCACGGCGAAGATCACCGTGCCGACGAAACCCGAGGCGATCACGGCGGTGAGGTTGGGCAGGATCTCGAAGAAGATGATGCGCCAGGTCGACTCGCCGCTCGCTCGCGCCGCCTCGACGTATTCCCGGCGCCGCAGGGAAAGCGTCTGCGCCCGGAGGATCCGCGCGCCCCAGGCCCAGGAGGTGAAGCCGATGACGACGGCGACGAGGTAGTCCCCGCCCTCGGGCAGCGCCGAGCCGATGATGATGATCAGCGGCAGCGCCGGGATCACCAGGAAGACGTTGGACAGTGCCGAAAGGCCTTCGCCGGAGGTCCCGCCGAGGTAGCCGGAGGTGACCCCGACGAGCACCGCGAGCACGGTCGCGACCACCCCAGCGGTGAGCCCGACGAGCATGACGCTGCGGGCGCCGGCCAGCACCTGGCTGAAGATGTCCTGGCCGAGGTGGGTGGTGCCGAACCAGTGCTTGCCGGAAGGAGGTTCCAGCAGGTCGTTGCTCCGGGCGGACGGGTCGAACGGCGCGATCCATTCCCCGATCACGGCGATCACCATGAAGAAGGCGAGGACCACCACCCCGGTCACGGTCTTGCCGCCGGTCGGGAACCGGAACCGGCGCCGGCGGGCCGCCGGGCCCACCACCGCTTTGGCAGGCGGTGGGTTCGGGGTGACGGTGGCGAGGTCGGTCATGGGCACGGCCATCGCTCAGCCCTCCCTGCGGGTACGCGGATCGAGGACGAGATAGGCGACGTCGGCGAAGAAGTTGGCCACCAGCACGGAAAGGGTGATGATCAGGAAGATCCCTTGCATCAGCGGGTAGTCCTTGGACCCGACGGCCTGGAAGAGCTCGAACCCGACCCCGGGATAGGAGAACACGATCTCGACCAGCAGCGTGCCGCCGACGATGAAGCCGAGCGCCAGCGCGAACCCGGAAACACTGGGCAGCAGGGCGTTGCGAGCCGCGTAGCTCATCATCACCCGGCGCTCGGGCAGGCCCTTGGCGTGCGCGACGGTGATGTAGTCCTCCGACGCGACGGTCACCATCATGTTGCGCATTCCGAGGATCCAGCTGCTCATCGAGCTGACCAGGATCGTCAGCGCGGGCAGCAGGCTGTGCTGGATCGCGCTGCCGATGAAGTCACCGCTCCAGCCCGGCACCATGCCCGGCTCGTACCCGCCCGACGACGGGAAGAAGCTGCCCGGCCCGGCCAGCAGCGTGATCGCGATCAGGCCCAGCCAGAAGTACGGCACCGAGGAAAGGAAGGTGGTCACCGGGAGCAGCGCGTCGACCCACGAACCCCGCTTCCACCCGGCGAGCACACCCAGCGAGGTCCCGACGAGGAAGCCGAGGATCGTGGTCAGCCCGACCAGGATGATCGTCCACGGCAGGCCCTGCCCGATGATCTCCGAGACCGGCGAGGGGAAGAAGGTGAACGAAAGGCCGAGGTCGCCACGAAAGAGCTGGCCCCAGTAGTGCAGGTACTGCGTGAACACGCTCTCGTTCTTGTCCAGTCCGAAAAGGACATACAGGGACTGGACGGCGTCGGGGCTGATCTGCCCCTGCGCCTTGGTGATGAGCGACTGGACGGGGTCGCCGGGGATCAGGCGCGGGATGAAGAAGTTGATGGTGACGGCGGCCCAGGCGGTGAACAGGTAGAAAGCCAGGCGCTGCAGCAGATACCTCATGCGGGATCCACCGTTTCGAAGAGCCAGCAGGCAGCCCAGTGGCCCTCGCCGTCGGGCACCTCGAAGCGCGGCGGCAGCTCGGTCTCGCACCGCTCCATCGCCTTCGGGCACCGCGGGTGGAACCGGCAGCCGGACGGCGGGTCGATCAGGCTCGGCGGCTCGCCGGACCCCCGCTCCGCCACGCCTGCGCCGCTCCCGGCCCCTCCCGGGAGGAGCCGGTCGGGATCGGGGGCGGAATCGATGAGCAGCTGGGTGTAGGGGTGGGCGGGCCGCTGGGTGACGGTCTCGCTGTCACCGCCCTCGACCATCCGTCCCGCGTACATCACCAGCGTGTCGTCGGCGAAGTACCGCGCGGACGCGATGTCGTGGGTGATGTACAGAATGGCCAGCTGCAGCCGTTCCTTGAGGTCGCGCAGCAGGTTCAGCACGCCGAGCCGGATGGAGACGTCCAGCATGGACACCGGCTCGTCGGCCAGCAACGCCTCCGGGTCCGCGCCGAGGGCACGCGCGATCGCGACCCGCTGCCGCTGCCCGCCGGAGAGCTCGTGGGGAAATTTGTCGACATAACGCTCGGGCGGGGTGAGCTGGACCCTGGTGAGCAGCTCGTGCAGCGCCTGCTCCAGCTCGGCCTCGCCACGACCGGCCCGCTCGTGGATCTTCAGCGCCCGCGTCAGGTGGTAGCGCACGGTGTGCACCGGGTTCAGCGAGGCGAACGGGTCCTGGAAGATCATCTGCACCTGGCGGCAGTAGGCCCGGAACCGCCGCCCGCCGCGAACGGTCACCGACTCGCCGTGCAGCCGGATGTCACCCGAGGTCTTCGGGTACAGCTGCGCGAGGAGCCTGGCCACCGTCGACTTCCCCGAGCCGGACTCGCCGACCAGCGCGGTCACCCGCCCACGGCGGAGCTGGAGATTGACGTCGTCGACGGCCTGCACGCTGCGCTTGGTGCGGGAGAGCGCCGCGCGGCCACCGCCGCGGACCGGGAAGTGCTTGGTGAGCCCGACGGCCTCCAGCACGATCTCACCCGCGGGTGGAGCGGCTTCGGAGGGCGAGGAAGTGCCCTCCGAAGCCGTGGAGCCGTCGAGAATCACCGTGTCATCCAGACTCATGTTCAGGAAGCGGGCTTCAGGTGCAGTACGACGTCGAGCGCGTTGCGCAGCGTCGGGTCGACGGGTGAGTACGGGCTGGCGTCGTCGGGCCAGCCGACCCAGTTCTTCGTGCTGTACTCGCCGCCACCGGCGGCGGCCGCGGAGGTCACGACCATCGGCTGCTGCTCGATCATGATCTTCTGCAGGGTGGCCATCGCGGTGGTGCGGCTCGCTTCGTCGGGCGCGTTGGCGAACGTCTCGAGCGCCTTGGTCGCCTCGTCGTTCTTGTAGCGGCCGTAGTTGCCGTTGATGCCGCCGGTGCCGGTCGGCTTGTAGCGGCTGCCGTCCATCACGTCGCGGTACATGTCGTACGGCGTCGCCCCGTCGTTGGTCCAGTGCATGACACCCTCGAAGTCACCGGTGTCGACCGACTTCGTCCACGCGTCCTGGTTCATCGTGGAGACCGTGGCGGTGATGCCGACCTGCGCCAGGTTGTCCTTGATGATCTCCAGGTCGGTGATGTAGTCCGACCACCCCGACGGCACGGTCAGCTTCAAGGTCACCGGCTTGCCCGCCGGGTCCTGCAGCTTGTCCCCCGCGTAGCTGAAACCGTTGCCGGTCAACAGGGTCTTCGCACCGGCGACGTCCAGCCCGATGGTCTTGTTCTTGTACTGCGGCGCGATGAACGACTCACCCGCGGGCGTCGGGATCCCGGCGATGTGGTCGTTCTTCGGGTAGAAGTAGCCCGCCTCGCCCTGGTTGAACACGTCGTCGCGGTTGATCACCTTGTTGACCGCCTGGCGCAGCACCGGGTTGTCCCACGGCTTCTTCTCGGTGTTGAACCACAGCCCGTGCACGGCCATCCCGGCGGGAAACCACAGCTTGTAGTGCGCCGGGTCCTTGCTCGTGTACACCGCCTTGTAGTTCGGGATGAAGACGTAGCTCCACTCGGCCGCACCGCTGGCCAGCGCCGCGACCTGCGCGCTGTTGTCGTTGTAGGAGGTGTAGCGGATCTCCTTGACCTTGGGGGCTTCCTGCCAGTAGCCATCCCGCAGCGCGACCGTGACGGTCTGCGGCGTGAAGGACTTCAGGCTGTACGGGCCGGTGCCGACCGGGGTCTTGACCGGGTCCGTCGACGGGTCCTTGATCGACTGCCACACGTGCTTGGGCACCACGAGGGTCTGCAGGATCTTGACCTGGTTGACGTACTGCGAGCTGTCGAAGCCCAGCGTGACCTGACTACCACTGGCGGCGACGTCCTTGTACGGGACGGCGTCGATGTTGAGCGACTTGTTGTCGCGGAGCAGCCCGAAGGTGTACGCGACGTCCTCGGCGGTCATCGGCTGGCCGTCGGAGAACTTCACCCCGTCACGGACGGTCAGCACCAGCTTCTTGTAGTTGTCCGACCAGTCCCACTTCGTCGCCAGCCACGGTTTGCCCGGCTCCAGCGGCTTCACGCGGTTGAGCATGACGAGGGGTTCGTAGAGCATCCAGCGGTAGCCGAGGGACTTCGCGGCCGACGTCTCCAGGAACGGGTTGTTGTTCTCGGCCTGGGGTCCGTTCGGCATGCCGACGTTGAGCACGGCGCCGGTGTTGGCCGCCGCGCTGGTTCCCCCTCCACCGCTGCAAGCGGTGAGCCCGGACAGGGCCACGACCGCGGCGAGCGCTACGACGACGGAGCGCTTGACTCGCATCGATCCTCCTTGCGCATCCGGAGATGCTGCTCGAGTGTCGCCACTAGGAGTGACCGGACCCGGAAGGCCGTGCGACGCACCGAGTCAACCCGGGTGACTCGGGTCACGTCAATAACGTGGCGGTAACTTTTAGGACCTAAGTTTAAGTACTGAAAGAATGGGGGTACCAGCTGAGCGAGTGGGCCAATCCCCTTGACTGTCAAGGAATTCAGCCCGCTGAACGACCTCCGCTCGCCAGCAGCTCGGCGATCGGCAGCGTAGCCGCGCCGAGCGCCACCGCCTCCGTGCCGAGCGCCCCGAGCACGACCTCGGTCTGCTCGGAAAGATAGCTCAAGGCGTGCCTGCCGACGGCGTCACGCACCGCGGGCAGGATCGCCGGGCCCAGCATCGCGCCCGCCCAGCCCGCCAGCACCACCCGGTCCGGGCCCAGCAGGTTGACCAGGTTGGCGATCCCGATGCCGAGGTACTCGGCGGCCCGGTCCAGCGCGGCCGCGGCCGGGCCCGGCGAGCCCGCCCGCTCGACCAATTCGGCCAGCATCGCCTCGCTCCCGGTCGCCAGGATCGGCTCGGCGCCGGGCAGCCGGTGATACGCCCGGACGATGGCGTCCGAGCCGGTGTACGCCTCCAGGCAGCCGCGCGAACCGCATCGGCACGCCAGCCCACCGGCCTGCACGACCGTGTGCCCCCATTCGGCGGTCGTGCTGCTCACCCCGGAGAAGGAGTCCCCGCCGGTGGCCATCGCGGCCCCCACCCCGACCCCGAGCAGCGCGATGACCGCCCGCTCGGCACCCTTGCCCGCGCCGCGCCACATCTCGGCCTGCCCGAGTGTGCGAGCGCAGTTGTCGAGGTACAACGGCGCGCTCACCCCCTGCCGCAGCAGGTCGGCGAACCCGACGCCGGACCAGCCGAGCGTCGGCGCGTGCACGATCCCGCCCTCGCGGACCGCCCCCGGCACGCCGATCCCGATCCCGAACACGCTCGCGGGGTCCGTCCCGCGCTGCCCCAGCACGTCGCCAATGCCGGTGAGCACCACACCGGCGACCTCTTCGGGGTCCAGCGGGGTGCCCCCGAGCGGGTGACTCACCGTGGCGATCGTTTCGAGCAGGCAGTCGAACAGGCCCACCCGGACGCGGGTCTCGCCGACGTCCACGCCGATCACCTGGCCGAACTCCGAGCGGATCCGCAGGAGCGTGCGCGGCCGGCCGCCGTCGGACTCGACCAGCCCGGCCTCCGCGACCACCCCGTCGCCGATGAGCTCGGCCACCACATTGGTCACCGTCGCGGGGCTGAGGCCCGACTCGCGGCCCAGCTCCAGCCTGCTGACGGGCCCGTCCAGGTAGAGCGAGGACAGGAGCGTGGCACGGTTGCGCCTTCGCAGATCACGCGTCGTCTGGCGTACCGCCCTCATCACCATCGCGAGTCTGCCAGAAAGCTACGACCCGCCCCCGCCGAACAGCCTTGGTGGTTGCGTTGGGAAGTTCGTCGAGACCCCGGCAGACTTCCCACCGTGACCACTAAGTTCACCAGTTAATACAGGGCCACGAATTAAGGTGATCAGGCATCCTGTCTCATATCCTTCGAAGCCAGATGGGCACCCGCATGGCGAGCAAGCGCACCACCGTCCGTGACCTGCGGCGGCACAATCGTTCCCTGCTGCTGTCGAAACTGTACTTCGACGGGCCGCTCAGCAGGCACGAACTGAGCCAGCTCACCGGCCTGAGCGCGGCCACCGTCAGCAATGTAACCGCCGAACTCGGCGAAGAGCGGCTCATCACCGAAGCGGGCCTGGTCGAGTCGGACGGCGGCCGCCCCCGTGTGCTCCTGCGCGTCGACCCGGCCTACGCGCACGTCGTCGGCGTGGACATCGGCGAAACCGGGGTCAAGGTCGAGCTGTTCGACCTGGCGATGAACCGCCTCGCCGCGGTCGACCACCCCCTGGACTCGGTCCGCCCGGACGCCGCCACGGCGGTCGCCCAAGTGGCCTCCGGCCTGCGGGAGGTCTTCGCGAGCACCGGTGTCGACGAGGAGACCGTGCTCGGCATCGGGGTCGGCGTCCCCGGCACCGTGGAGCAGGGCGGGCGGGTGCTGGTGCACGCGCCGACCATCGGCTGGGACGCCGTCGCGCTGGAAGAGCTGCTGCGCGCCCACGGCGTCACGCTGCCGCTGTTCATCGACAACGGCGCCAAGACCCAGGGCCAGGCCGAGATGTGGTTCGGCGCCGGGCGCGGGGCCACCCACGCGGTGATAGTGCTGATCGGCTCCGGGGTGGGCGCGGCCGTGATCACCGACGGCACCACCTACCGCGGCGCCACCAGCAGCGCGGGCGAGTGGGGCCACACCACGATCGCCTACGGCGGGTATGAGTGCCGCTGCGGCTCGCACGGCTGCCTCGAGGCCTACGTCGGCGCCGAGGGCATCCTGGCCCGCTACCGCAAGGCCCGCGGCCGCGCCGTGTCCGGCGAGGACGAGCAGGCCCAGTTCGGCGCGCTGCTGGAGTCCGCCGACCGGTCGAAGACCGCGGCCAAGGTGCTCGACGAGACAGCCGGGTACCTCGGCGCCGGGCTCGCGAACCTCGTCAACCTGTTCAATCCCGAACGGATCGTGCTCGGCGGCTGGGCCGGGCTGGCGCTGGGCGAGCGGCTGCTGCCGGAGATCAGCCGGTCGGCGGCCCGGCACGCCCTGCCGCACGTGTTCGGCCAGACCTCGATCGAGCTCGGCGAGCTCGGCCCCGACGCCGTCGCCATCGGAGCCGCCACCCTGCCGGTGGCGGCCCTGCTCGAACAGGGCGGCGACCCGCGGGTGAGCGCCAGGCCCGGCCGCAAGCGTGGCGACGCGGCCTGAGGCCAGTGAGTCACACACCTTAATTTGAGTTGAAAAAATAATCGCCCCGACGGTTGCCGGGCTGGTATAGACCATGCATACTTTGTTGCCAGGCGCAACAAAGCCCCGGCAAGCCGCCCGCCTGCGGTCCTCCTGCGGAGTGACTCGAAGCGCCCGGCATCGGTCTGATCCACGCGCCCTCCTCTAGTCCGCCGTGTTTCGTGCTGCGCGCGAAACGCCCCGGTCCCCTGACAAGAGAGGCGACAACGATGTCCGCTCCCCGCTCTCTTAGACGTACCCGCTGGGCCGCGCTACTGGGCGCCGCCGCACTCCTCGCGCTGGGCGGCCCCGTCGCCGCGACAGCGGCTCCCGCCGCCGTGACAGCCGCGAGCTTCACCGACGACTTCAGCGGTTCCGCGGGCAGCGGGATCGACGGCTCGAAATGGCACTTCGAGACCGGCGACAACGTCAACAACCACGAGCGCCAGTGGTACACCAACGGGACGAACAACGCGGCCATGGACGGCCAGGGCCACCTGGTCATCACCGCCAAGAAGGAAAACCCCGGCAACTACAACTGCTGGTACGGCCGCTGCGAGTACACCTCCGCGCGGATCTCCACCTCCGGTCAGTTCACCCAGGCCTACGGCCACTACGAAGCGCGCATGAAACTGCCGCGCGGACAAGGCATGTGGCCCGCGTTCTGGATGCTCGGCAACGACATCGGCAGCGTCGGCTGGCCCAACAGCGGCGAGATCGACATCATGGAGAACGTCGGCTTCGAGCCGAACACCGTCCACGGCACCATTCACGGCCCCGGCTACTCGGGCGCGGGCGGGATCGGCGCGGGCTACGGCGGCCCCAACTTCTCCGACGACTTCCACACCTTCGCCATCGACTGGGCACCGAACTCGATCAAATGGTCCGTGGACGGCAACGTCTACCAGACCCGCACACCCAGTGACCTCAACGGCAACCGCTGGGTCTTCGACCACCCGTTCTACCTCGTTCTCAACCTCGCCGTCGGTGGCTACTGGCCCGGGGACCCGAACAGCAGCACCCAGTTCCCGCAGCAGCTCGTCGTCGACTACGTCCACGTGACCACCGGCGGCACCGCGCCCAGCGGCTCGACCGGCCCCATCACCGGCCTCGGCGGCAAATGCGTCGACGTCGCCGGGGCGAGCAGCGCCAACAGCACGCCCATCCAGCTCACGGACTGCAACGGCAACGCGGCACAGAGCTGGACCGTCGGCACGGACGGCACGATCCGCGCGCTGGGCAAGTGCCTGGACGTCGCCGCGGCCTCGACCGCCGACGGCGCCGCGGTCCAGCTCTACGACTGCAACGGCACCGGCGCTCAGGGCTGGACCGTCAGCGCCGCGCACGACATCGTCAACCCGGCCGCGAACAAGTGCCTCGACGCCACCGGGAACAGTTCCGCGAACGGCACCCGGCTGCAGATCTGGACCTGCGGCGGCGGCGCCAACCAGAAATGGACCACTCCCTGACCTCGTTTTCCCCTGCCCTGCAAGGAGAATCGAAGTGCGTCGAATTCTTGCGGCGCTAGCGGGATGCGCCCTCCTAGCACTCACCTCAGGCACCCCGGTCTCGGCCGCTCCGGCAGCCGTCGAAGCCGGACCGACCGCCGCCCAGCTACTCGCGAAAGTCTCGACCTGCCAACAGATCTCGAACGGGAAGTACTCCTACGACGAAGGCGGCGCGGCAACCGTCCCGGTCTGCCAGGCCGGTGGCGCGGTGTTCTTCAAGGCCGACATGGACATCGACTGCGACGGCGTCCGCACCACGCAGTGCAACGAGAACACCGACTGCTGTTTCTACAACGACACCGCGTTCCACACTTCCACGGACCAGCCGCTCAACGCGGCACAACTGCCCTATATCGTGCTGCCGCAACCAACGTCCACATGGGACTATCGCAACTACGGCATCGACGGCGGTTCGGTGGTGGCCGTCATCTACAACAACCAGGTCACCTACGCCGTCGTCGGCGACACCGGCCCGACGAGCATCATCGGTGAAGCCTCGTACGCGACAGCGGTGAACCTGGGCATCAACCCGGACCCGAGCAACGGCGGCACCGAGGGCCCCGTCACCTACGTCGTGTTCCCGAACACGCACGTGAACCCGATCGAGAACCATGGCAACGCGGTTTCCCTCGGCCAACAGGTGGCCACCCAGTACGTCGGCGGCAGCACCGGCGGCGCCGGACAGATCACTGGCCTCGGCGGCAAATGCGCCGACGTCGCGGGCGCCAGCAGCGCCAACGGTACGACGGTGCGGCTTTACGACTGCAACGGCACCGCTGCCCAGCAGTGGACCGTCGGCACCGACGGCACGGTGAAGGCACTGGGCAAGTGCCTCGACGTAGCCAATTCGGGCACCACCAACGGCAGCAAGACCCAGCTGTACGACTGCAACGGCTCCAACGCGCAGAAGTGGACGGCCAAGAATCTCGTCAACGCCGGCTCCGGCAAGTGCCTCGACGCGACCGGGAACACCTCGGCCAACAGCACCCGCCTGCAGCTCTGGACCTGCGGCATCGGCGCCAACCAGAAATGGACGGTCCCCGCCTCATGAAACGCACCTTCCTGCCGCTGTTCGGCGCGGCGCTGATCACCGCCGCCGCGCTGGCCACCCCGGCGCAGGCCGCGGGCGAGACGGTCAACGTCTGGCTCACCACCACCAACGACGCCAGGGGCGTCAACGTCACCCGGGGCCTGCAGCAGCAGGCGCCGGTCGCCTTCACCGCGGGCACCGGGTCCGGCGGGCAGACGATCAACGTCAACGAAAACACGCAGTACCAGCAGTTCGAGGGCGGCGGCGCGTCGTTCACCGACACCGCGGCGTACCTGATGAACTCCAGCGGCGCGCTCAGCCAGGCCACCCGCGACGACACCATGCGCAAACTGTTCGACCCGAACTCCGGCATCGGGCTCAGCTTCCTCCGCAACCCGCTGGGCTCGTCCGACCTGGCGCGCAACAGCCATTCCTTCGACGACCTGCCCGCCGGGCAGACCGACCCGAACCTGGCGAACTTCTCCATCGCGCACGACCTCACCGACGTCCTGCCGCTGACCAAGCAGGCCAAGCAGCTCAACCCCGCGATCAAGGTGATGGCGTCGCCGTGGAGCGCGCCGCCGTGGATGAAGGACAACGGCAGCTTCAAACTCGGCTGGCTGAAGTCCGAGTACTACGCGGCCTACGCGCAGTACTTCACGAAGTACATTCAGGCGTACCAAGCGCAGGGCGTGCCGATCAACTACCTCACGGTGCAGAACGAGCCGACCTGCTGCGACAGCTACCCGTCGATGAACTGGAACGGCGCCGGGCTCGCCTACTTCACCAAGACGAACCTGCTGCCCGCGCTGCACAGCACCGGACTGTCCACAAAGGTCCTTTCACTGGACTGGAACTGGGACAAGTACACGGACTTCGCCGCGCCGACGATGGACGACCCGGCCATCCGCAACGACCCGAACTTCGGCGGCATGGCCTGGCACGGCTACGGCGGCAACGTCGGCCAGCAGACCACGGTGCACAACCAGTACCCGACCGTGCCCGCGTTCAGCACCGAGCACTCCGGCGGCACCTGGGCGTCGAACCAGCAGGCCGAGGACATGTCGAACATCGTCGACTACACCCGCAACTGGAGTAAGAGCTTCATCAAGTGGAGCTTGGCTGTGGACCAGAACATGGGCCCGCACACCGGCGGCTGCGGCACCTGCACCGGGTTCATCACAGTCCACAATGGAGACTCACGCAGCGGGCAGGTCGACTACACGGTCGAGTACTACACCATGGGACACCTGACGAAGTTCGTGAAGCCGGGCGCGTACCGGATCGACTCGAACGACGGCTCCGCGGTGCGCAACGTCGCATGGAAGAACCCAGACGGCTCCAAGGCGCTGATCGCGTACAACACCAGCGGTGCGAGCCAGAACGTCCGCGTCAACTGGGGCGGGCAGTCGTTCAGCTACACCCTGCCCGCCGCCACCTCGGCGACGTTCACCTGGGGCGGCACCCAGACCGGCGGTGGCGGCGGCACCGGCGCGATCACCGGCCTCGGCGGCAAATGCGCCGACGTCGCGGGCGCGAGCAGCACCAACGGTTCCGCCGTGCAGCTCTACGACTGCAACGGCACCCCGGCGCAGCAGTGGACGGTCGGCACGGACGGCACGGTGAAGGCACTGGGCAAGTGCCTCGACGTCACCGGAGCGTCCACAACGGACGGTGCGCCACTCCAGTTGTGGGACTGCACCGGCGGCCCGAACCAGAAATGGACCGCGAACGGCTCGAAACAGCTGGTGAACACCGGCTCCGGCAAATGCATGGACGCCACCGGCAACACCTCGGCCAACGGCACCCGCCTGCAGATCTGGACCTGCGCGAGCGGCGCGAACCAGCAGTGGACCCTGCCCACCGGCGACACCACCCCGCCGACGCCCGGTCCGGGCGCGATGGCCGTCGCACCCTATATCTACAACGGCTGGGGCAACCCGCCCAGCGCGACCACGGTGATGGCCTCGACCGGGGTCAAGTGGTTCACCATGGCGTTCATCCTGTCCAACGGCTACTGCAACCCGATGTGGGACGGCGGCCGCGGGCTGACCGGCGGCGTAGACCAGAACACCGTCAACGCGGTGCGCGGCGCGGGCGGCGACGTCATCCCGTCGTTCGGCGGGTACAGCGGCAACAAGCTGGAGTCCTCCTGCTCCAGCGCCGGTGAACTGGCGGCCGGGTACCAGAAGGTGATCAACGCCTACGGCCTGAAGGCGATCGACATCGACATCGAGGCCGACGCGTACAGCAACGGCACCGTGCAGCAGCGCACCGTGGACGCGCTGAAAACCATCCGCGCGAACAACGCGGGCATCAAGATCTACGTCACCTTCGACACCGGCCAGTCCGGCCCGGACAACAGCCTGGTCAACCGCGCGGCATCATCGGGCCTGACCGTCGACGGCTGGACGATCATGCCATTCGACTTCGGCGGCGCCGGGCAGAACATGGGCAACCTGACCATGCAGGCGGCGGAGGGCCTGAAGAACGTCGTCAAGAGCGCCTACGCCTACAGCGACGACATGGCGTACCGACACATGGGCATCTCGTCGATGAACGGCATCACCGACAACAACGAGACCGTGACGCTGAACGACTTCACCACGATCCTGGGCTACGCCAACCAGCACCACCTGGCGCGGCTCACGTTCTGGTCGGCCAACCGCGACCGCCCCTGCCCGGCTGGCTACCCCAACGACGACACGTGTTCCGGCGTTTCCCAGCAGGCGTGGGACTTCACCCGCATCTTCGCCCGCTACGCAGGCTGACCCACCCCCGCAACTCGACCGCCGTGCGCCACGCTCGCCCGCCCAGAAGTCCCTGAAGGCCACCATGAGGGCGTCTAAGTCCCTCATGGTGGCCTTCAGAGCACACCGTAATCGGACCATCCGGAACCAGACGGACTAAAGTGCGGCATTTCGTCCTTTGTGGACAGGCGACGCACCTGGGCGACCCTTCGCCTAGACGCCCTGCCATTGCCCCTGAAGGGAGCCTTCACGGCGTTTTACGCCGTGAAGGTGGCCTTCAGGGGCAACCGCTATTCGACCGCGATGGACGCCTTGCGCTCGGAGTAAGCGTCGACGAGCTGCTTCTCTGCGTAGTCGAGGTAGTCGGCCAGTGAGCGCTCCGCGGCCGCGCCGTCACCGGCTTCCAGCAGCTCCAGGATCTCGTGGTTGCGCACCAGGTAGCGCTCGTGGAAGCGGCGCGGGTCGGCCATCACGTGGAAGACCAGCCGGAGCTCCGCGAAGATGCCCTGCATCAGCTCGTTCATCCGCTCGCTGCCGCCGAGGGCCGCGATCGCCTGGTGGAAGTGGATGTTGGCGGTCCCGAGGTCCTGCCAGCGCTCGCGCTGCGCGGCCTGGTCCCCGTCGGCGACCGCTCGCGCGACCCGGCCGATGCCAGGCGGACGGCTGGTGATCGGCCGGACGGCGGCGCACTCGACGACCTTGCGCACGCGGTAGATGTCGACGACGTCCTCCAGCGACAGCACCCGCACGAACACCCCGCGGTTGAGCTCGTGGCTCAGCAGCCGCTCGTGCGTGAGCAGCCGGAACGCCTCGCGCAGCGTGTTGCGGGAGACGCCCAGCGCGTTGACGATGTCGTGCTCCGAAAGCCGGACACCGGGCAGGAAGTACCCCTCCGCGATGCGCGTGCGGAGCACGTCGGCGACGCGGTGCGCCGTGCTCGTGCGGCCGATGAGACCGCGATCTGCTTCCAACCCGGCGGAGGTGCTGTCCACGATGACCACGCCCTTGAGACTACTAGCGATCACGTGAACAATACAGAGATCCCCTCAAAGCACGATCCTCTTGTGGAATTGTTGAACAATCCCTACAGTGTGAGCCGATGCAACTGTGAGCCATGACACGATGAGTCCCTCTCACCTGCGAGGCGCCGATGAACGCGATAGCCAGCTCAGAAGACACCCGCCCCTTCGCGTGGTTCCGCACGCTCGGCAGTCGGGGCCGCCGCGCCTTCTTCGGCGCCTTCGGCGGCTACGGCCTCGATTCGTTCGACTATCAGACTCTGCCTCTGAGCCTGGCGGCGATCACAGCCTTCTTCGCGCTCTCCACCGGCGAAGCAGGCTTGCTCGGCACCGTCACCCTGGTGGTGTCCGCCATCGGTGGCATCGGCGCGGGCGTGCTCGCGGACCGCATCGGCCGCGTCCGCACCCTGCAGCTCACCATCGCGATGTACACGATCTTCACTGTGCTCTGCGGGTTCGCGCCGAACTTCGAGACGCTGCTCGTCTTCCGCGGCCTGCAGGGCCTCGGCTTCGGCGGCGAGTGGGCGGCCGGAGCGGCGCTGGTGGCCGAGTACTCGCAGTCGCGCTATCGCGGCCGCACCGTCGCGTTCGTCCAGAGCGCGTGGGCCGTCGGCTGGGGACTCTCGGTCGTCGTCTACACCGTGGTGTTCAGTCTCGTCGGCCCGGACATGGCCTGGCGGGTGATGTTCTGGACCGGCGTGCTGCCCGCGCTGTTCGTGCTGTGGGTACGCCGGAGCGTGCAGGACGCGCCGGGTGCGGAGGAGCGCCGCAAGACGTCGAAGGTCCGCGGTTCCCTCGCCGGGATTTTCCGCGGCGACCTCCTGCGGACGACGCTCTTCGCCGCGCTGCTGGCCACCGGCGTTCAGGGCGGGTACTACACCCTCGCCACCTGGTTGCCTTCGTACCTGAAGACGTCGCGCGGGCTCACCGTGGTCGGCACCGGCGGCTACCTCGCGTTCCTCATCACCGGTGCTTTCATCGGCTACGTCAGCGGCGGCTATCTCACGGATATGCTGGGGCGTAAGAAAACCTTCCTACTGTTCTCCGTGCTTTCGGCGGCGCTGATCATCGCGTACACCCAGATCCCGCACGGCGCGAACGGCCTCGTCTTGGTGCTCGGGTTCCCATTGGGCTTCTCGATGTCCGCGATCTTCAGCGGGTTCGGCGCGTTCCTCGCGGAGCTGTACCCGTCCGCCCTGCGCGGCACCGGGCAGGGCTTCACCTACAACTTCGGCCGTGCTGTCGGGGCCCTTTTCCCTGCCATCGTGGGCTTTCTGGGCGCCGGGGGCGCGATGGTGTTCGGCGCGGTCGGGTACGGCATCGCCGCGCTGGCCCTGCTCGGCCTGCCCGAAACCAACGGCATCGACCTGGACTAGTGTCGCGTGATCCTGTTCGTCTTACGTTTGCCGGGGCTCAGGCGGCGCCTCGCTGCGTTGTCGAACAACCCGGTCCAACAGAGGTACCGGGTGGTCCTCCGCCTGGCGATGCATCCACCTGAATCCCCAGCAAATCGCAAGGAAACAGGATCACCCAACACTAGGAGCGGAGATGACCACGCTCGACGACCCGGCCGAGGCCAGGGCTTTGTTCCGGCAGGGCGCCGCCAGCCCGACCACCGGCTGGGCCGCCGGGTTCACCCAGACGAACCTGATCGCGGTGCCCGCGGACTGGGCCTACGACGTGCTGTTGTTCTGCCAGCGCAATCCGCGGCCCTGCCCGGTCCTCGACGTCAGCGACCCCGGCGACCCGGCCACGCGCCTGGCGCCGGGCGCGGACCTGCGAACCGACCTGCCGCGTTATCGCGTCTGGGAGAACGGCGAGCTCACCGGCGAGATCTCCGACGCGAGCGCGCTGTGGCGCGAAGACCTGGTGGCGTTCTCGATTGGCTGCAGCTTCACCTTCGAGACGGCGCTGGCCGCGGAAGGCGTCCCGCTGCGGCATGTCGAGCAGGGTCGTAACGTGGCGATGTACGTGACGAACCGGCAGTGCGTCCCGGCGGGCAGGCTGCACGGCCCGCCGGTGGTGTCGATGCGGCAGATCCCGGCAGGCCGGGTGGCCGACGCGGTCCGGATCACCGGCGCGATGCCGGCGGTGCACGGCGCGCCGGTGCACGTGGGCGATCCGCGCGAGCTCGGCATCGAGGACCTGGCTTGCCCGGACTTCGGTGACCCGGTCGAGGCGAAACCCGGTGACGTGCCGGTGTTCTGGGCCTGCGGGGTGACCCCGCAGGCGGCGTTGATGGCGTCCCGGCCGCCGTTCGCGATCACCCACGCGCCGGGCTACATGTTCGTCTCCGACAAGCTGGACAGCGACTACCGGGTGGGCTGAAATGGATCTCAACAGCGATATCGGCGAGGGCTTCGGCGCCTGGCGCATGGGGGACGACGAGGCGATGCTCGACGTCGTCACCAGCGTGAACGTCGCGTGCGGCTTCCACGCCGGGGACCCGGCCATCATGCGCCGAGTGTGCGACGGCGCCGCTGAGCGCGGCGTCACGATCGGCGCGCACGTCGCCTACCGGGACCTCGCCGGGTTCGGCAGGCGCGCCTTGGACGTCGAGCCAGGACTGCTCGCCGACGAAGTGCTCTACCAGATCGGCGCACTCGACGGCTTCGCCCGCGCCGCGGGCAGCCGGGTGCGGTACGTGAAACCGCACGGGGCGTTGTACAACACCGCGGCGGTCAACGCCGAGCAGGCGGCGGCCGTGGTCGACGGCCTCCGCCGCTTCGACCCGGAGCTCGCGCTGCTGTGCCCGCCCGACTCGGAAATGACGCGAGAAGCCGAAAAAGCGGGCGTGACGACGTTCGCCGAAGCGTTCGCCGATCGCGCGTACACCCCGGAAGGCCTTTTGGTGTCCAGGAAACTGCCGGGCGCGGTCCTGCACGACGCCGAAGCCGTGGCGGAGCGGGCCGTGCGCATGGCGACCTCCGGCGAGATCGAGACGGCCGAGGGCGCGGTGCTGATCCTGAAGCCGGATTCGCTGTGCGTGCACGGCGACACCCCCGGCGCGGTCGAACTCGCCAGGGTGATCCGGGACCGGCTGGCCGCGGCGGGTGTCCACAGAGGACCGTTCGTGGCAGCGGCCCGATGACCAGGGTCCTGCCCTACGGCGCCCGCGCCGCGCTGGTCGACCTCGACCGGCCGGAGGCTGTGCTCGGCCTGCACGCCGCCCTGCGAGACGCGCCGCCCGACGGCCTGGTCGAGCTCGTCCCGGCGGCCCGCACCCTGCTCGTCCGCTTCGATCCGGCGCGGACGAACCTCGAACGGCTGACCGCGGACCTGCTGGCCCGCACGGTGCCGGACGTCACCGAGCTGCCGGGCGAGGAGATCGTCGTCCCGGTCAGCTACGCGGGCGAGGACCTCGAACGGGTGGCCGAGCAGTCCGGGCTGACCGTCCGGGAGATCGTCGCGCGGCACGAGCAAGGCTCCTATGTCGCGGCTTTCTGCGGCTTCGCCCCGGGTTTCGCCTACCTGACCGGGCTCGATCCGGTCCTGCGACTACCCCGGCGGTCGAGCCCGCGCACCCGGGTGCCCGCCGGGGCGGTGGCGATCGCCGGTGAGTACACCGCGGTGTACCCGCACGCTTCACCCGGCGGGTGGCACCTGATCGGGTACACGGAGCTGAGCGTGTGGGACGTCGAACGCGCGCAGCCGCACCTGCTGATGCCGGGGACCCGGGTCCGGTTCGCGGGAACGGGCCGATGACCGCGAAACTCGAAATACTGCGGACGGGCCTGTTCGCGACGGTGCAGGACCTCGGCCGCCCCGGGCACGCCGCGCTGGGCGTCGGCCGGTCCGGCGCCGCGGATTCCGGCTCGCTGCGGCTGGCGAACCGGCTGGTCGGCAACCCCGAGTCGAACGCCGGGATCGAAACGACGCTCGGCGGGCTGTCCCTGCGGACGTCCGAACACACGCTGGTCGCGGTCACCGGCGCGAGCTGCCCGATCACCGCGGGCGGCCGCGCGGCCGGGCCGAACGCCCCGATCGTGCTGCGGCCAGGCGAAGAACTCGTGCTCGGGACGGCTGCCGACGGCCTGCGGTGTTACGTCGCGGTGCGCGGCGGCCTCGACGTCGCGCCGGTGCTCGGTTCGCGATCGACCGACACCATGGGCAAGGTCGGGCCGCCCGTGCTGGCCGCCGGGATGACGCTGCCGGTCGGGCAGCGGGTCGCCGGTCCGCCGGTGGTCGACCTGGCGCCGCGGCCCGCGTTGCCCGAGGAACTGGTGCTCCGGGTGACACCCGGGCCGCGCCTCGACTGGTTCACCGCGGACGCACTGTCCACTTTGGAATCAACGGCGTACGTGGTGACGTCCGATGTGGACCGGATCGGTATCCGTCTCGACGGGCCCGCACTGCGGCGCGTCCGCGAGGGCGAACTCCTGCCGGAAGCGGGTGTTCCCGGCGCGATGCAGATCCCCCCGAGCGGTAAGCCGATCGTGTTCCTCGCCGACCACCCGATCACCGGCGGCTACCCGGTCGCCGCCGTGGTCGACGAGCGCGACCTCGACCTCGCCGCCCAGGCCCTCCCCGGCAAACGCATCCGCTTCACCACCTGACCACACGCCCCCCGCACACAACCCGCGGACACGTGCGCACAACTCGCGGACACGCCAGGCGACGGCCACACCCCCAGCGTGTCCGCCATCCCCGCACACGTATCCGCACTCTGTGCACGCGTGTCCGCGATCTCCACACGCGTATCCCCCTGTGAGCGCGTGTCCGCGAGTTGCCCGCGTCACCCGGGCGGGGATCAGCGAGTGTGGCGCTGCCCGGTGAGGAACCAGCCGAGGTCGGCCACCGCGATCGCGATCCACATCATGCACAGCACCACGACGTTCATCGACGAAGCCACCGCCGTCACCACCGCGCCGAGCAGGATCGAGCCGAGCAGCACCACGGCTCCCCTGGACGGCCCGATCAGCTCGTCGAGCGCCCCGGGTTCGGCCAGCTTTTCCGCGAGATAGACGTCGAGCGCCTCGGCGACCCGGTCGTCGATCTCGTCGCGGGTCGCGGCGTCCAGCCGGTCAGACATGCGCGGGCACGCGGACGGCGAACGGCCGGGTGACCTGCTGCATCCGCACCCCGCGCAACGCCGCGACCAGGCACAACGCCGCCAGCGGCAGCTCCAGCGCCCCGGCCATGAGCAGCGAGAACACCAGGTCTTCGCCCGCGGTCACGACGTCGAACCAGGCGTCCACCAGCAGCAACATCGCGCTGCCGATCGCGGCCAGCGGCGCCCGGTGATCCCGGCGCCGGAACAGCCACGCCGACGCGAGCAGGCCGCCCGCCTCCAGCGCGTCGAACCCGATCCACGCGGCCCGCCAGTTCCGCGCGTCGTACGTGTCCGGCAGCGTCCCCCACAGCACCGCGATCCACGGCACCAAAGCCAGCCCCGCGGCCAATAACAGCTTGCCGATCAGACCTTCCCGCATCTCGAACCCCCGACACCCCGGTGCGCCCCTCGCACCTCCGAAAACCAAGCTAGCCGATTGCAGAGACTTTTTGCAAACATTCTCTGCGTTTACTGCAAAGATTCTCTGCAGTACGCTGACCAGCATGGCCGACACCCGTCCCGAGCCCAAGGTGCTCACCGGCGCCGATCTCAAGGCGTTCTACAAAGCGCTGTCGAACCCGGTGCGGCGCGACATCCTGACCTACCTCGGGGATCACGGCCAGGCCAACTCGACCAGCGTCGCGAAAGCGCTCGGCGAGAGCACCGGGACCACCAGCTACCACCTGCGCAAGCTCGCGGAGCTCAACCTGATCGCCGAGGTCGAGGAACGCTCGACCGGCCGCGAACGCTGGTGGAAGTCGCTGATGACCGACATCCACACCCCGCACGGTCTCGAGATGACGCCGGACGAGGAGGCGGCGGCCCTCAAGTTCGGCGCGATGAAAATGAGCCACGACATCAGCCTGGTGATGAGCGCGTACACCGGTTACCTCGCCTCCGAAGGCTGGAACCAGATCCACCGCTGGGGCGTCCGCATGACCAACGAGCAGGTGCGGGAGTTCGCTCGCGAGTACCAGGAACTGCTGTGGAAGTACCGCACCGAGCCGGGCGAGCACCCACCCGGCTCCCGGCAGATGGCGGTCCGCCTGACGATGGTGCCCGACGAAGGACCCCGCCCCACCCTCCCCGACCTCGACGCCGACTGACCGATCCGACTGACCGATCCGACTGACCCTGAAGACCACCATGAGGGACTTAGACGCCCTCATGGTGGCCTTCAGGGACCTTCCTCCGGAGCGCGGAGGCCGGAGACCCGCAGGGTGATGTTCAAGCGGCCGGACGTCAGGCCCAGTGCGGGATCCGCGGTGCCGGGCAGGGTCTTCGGCACCCCGTGGAACGCCAGCCGCGACTTGCCGCCGAACACGAACAGGTCCCCCGAACAGAGCTCGACGTCGGTGCACGGCCTGCCGCGGTTCTCGGTGTTGCCGAAGCGGAACTGACAGGTGTCGCCGAGGCTGAGCGAGACCACCGGCTCGAGGCTGCGCTCGTCCTTGTCCTGATGCAGGCCCATTTTCGCGGCATCGTCGTAGTAGTTGACCAGTGCGACGTCGGGCGCGTAGTCGTCCGCGGGCCGGTCGTAAGCGGCCGCCACCGCGCGTCGGCCGAGGTCCGCGAGCCAGCCGGGGAACGGCAGCACCGGTGAACCGTCGTCGACCGTCCGGGTGTAGCGGTACGGCGACCAGTGCCAGCCGAGGCACACCATGCGCACCGACATCACGCCACCGTTGGGCAGCGTGGCCGTGCGGAGTCCGGCGCCCTCGGTCGCCCAGCCACGGCAGGCGGCGACCAGACGGCGTTGCTGGTCGAGGTCGAGCCAGTCGGGCAGATGCACCGCGCCGGGGGCCACCTCCGCCCGCGGCCGGGGAATCAGCGCGTCCATTCCCCGATTGTGACTGATGACCCCGGGTGACTATCCGGGCGGCGTCACACGCGACTCGGCCCGCTCGGCAGCCGGGGTGGGCGTCACCGGGTCGATCGGGCTGGCCACGATGTGATGACCCCGGAAAGTGACACCCGACTGCGTGAACAGCCCAAGAAGCCGTCCAAGTGGAGTACGCGGCCCCTCGGGGACCCGATCCTCCGAACGCTGCGTAGTCGCCACAGAGGAGACGATCCCATGCTGGAGTGTCACACGCCAGTCAGTACGGCCAACAGGGTGACAACTTGACCTGCCAGCTCGCGATCACCCACCGAACATCACCGGATCAGGGAACTCCACCACGGTCACGCCCGCCTGCGCGGGCACCGGATCGTTCATCGCCGCGAGCACTCCCGGGACGTCGTCGAGCCCGACGCGCTTGCCGATCAGGCCGGTGAGGTCGATCCCCGCGGTCTCCACCACCCGCAGCATCTCCGGGTACTCGTGGGCCTGCAGCCCGTGGACGCCGACGATCTCCAGCTCCCCGCCGACCACCCGGTGCATCGGGATGGGCGAGATCCCCTGCGCCGGCGGCATCAACCCGGCCTGGACGTGCCGTCCGCGCTTGCGCAGGCTCCCGATCGAGGCGGCGCAGGTCTGCGGCGAGCCCAGGCAGTCCAGGGAAACGTGCGCGCCGCCGCCGGTCAGCGAGCGGACGTGCGCGGCCACGGCTTCGGGTCCGTCGAACGCGCCCGCGTCGACGCTGAGCACCGCGCCCAGCCGCTCCGCCAGCGCCCTGGCCTGGGGAGAAAGGTCGACCGCGACCACACGGGCCCCGGCGGCGACCGCCAGCAGGACCGCCGAAATCCCCACCCCGCCGCAGCCGTAGACCGCGACCCACTGCCCGGCCCGCACGCCGCCCTGCCGCAGCACCGCGCGGAACGCCGTGCCGAAGCGGCAGCCGAGCGCGGCGGCCTCGGCGGCGCCGAGCGAGTCCGGCAGCGCCACCAGGTTCACCTCGGCGTGCTCGATCGCGACCCGCTCGGCGAACGAACCTCAGTGTGTCGCGCCAGGCTGGCACTCGCGATCACAGATCTGCTGGTCACCGCAGGCGCACTGGGCGCACGAACCGCAGGCGCAGACGAACGGGACGGTCACCCGCGCGCCCAGCTCCCAGCCGCGCACGTCCTCGCCGAGCTCGACGATCCGGCCGGCCAGCTCGTGCCCGGCGACGTGCGGCAGGCGGACGGAATCGTCATGGCCCTGCCAGGAGTGCCAGTCGCTGCGGCAGACGCCCGTCGCTTCGAGCGCGATCACGACCCCGCCGGGCCCGGCCACCGGCTCGGCCACCTCGCGCACCTGGGGCAGGACACCGAACTGTTCGAAGACGACCGCCCGCACGTGCTCTCCTCACCCTGGCGTTTCGCGACCTCGCTCCCGTGTCTGGGTGAAGTCGCCCGGCAGGGCATATCGTGCCTGGCCGCGCGGCCGGTCGAGCAACCGGGCGAGCGAGCCGCCGGGCACGCCCAGCACCTCTTCCAGATTTTTCAGCACCAGCAAGGATTCGGTGCGTTCCGGGCGGCAGCGGCCGGACTGCCAGTGGCTCAGTGTGGCCAGGCTGATCGAGATTCCCTTGGTGCGTAAGCGATACCGGATGCGGTCGAGCCCGAGTCCGCGAGCCCGGATCGCCAGCCGCAGCGCGTCGGCGAACGGGCCGGTCTCGAGTAACCGCGCGAGCTCCCGTCCGGCCGCTTCCCCCCGGTCGATGGTGTGTGTTCGTTGACCGGTCATGTCTGCTCCGCAGAGTGCCGACGTTCTTCGGACACGCCAGACTAGGCCGACCGCCACCAGATCGGTAGGGCCCTCACCCGCCTGCGATCAGGTTCGCCGCGATCGCGGCGAACGGTTCGAGATAGCCGGAATTCGTCGTCACATAGGAAATTCCCCACCGATCACGGCGACGCCGCAGCGTTTCGGCGGCCTCGGCCGCGGTGCCGGGCAGCACGGTCACCGCGCCGCCGCCGACCAGCTCGGGCAGGTCCGCGCCGATGAATCCGGCCAGTCCGGGCGGCAGGGGATCGTCGCCGACGGCGACCAGGTTCATCCCCAGTTCGATCTCGCCGAGCCGATCGCCCGCGAACTCACGGAAGGTGTCCACAATGGATTGAGCCTCGGCCTCGGTGGTCCTCGGCTGCCACGAGAAGGTGACGATGTCGGCCTCCCGTGCGGCGAGCGCGAGCATCTTCGGGCCGCTCGCCGCGAGCAGGATCTTGGGGCGGTCGGCGGTGCGCTTGACGTACGCGATGGTCTCGGCGAGCCGGTCGATCCGCGCGCCGATGCCCGGGAACCCGCCGGTCAGCTCGGTGGCGAGGGCTCCCGCGCCAGGCCGGCCGACGCCGATGCCAAGCTCGAACCGGCCGCCGGTCTGCTCGTGCAGGGTCCGGACCTGCCAGTCGAGCGCGCGGTGGTCACGGAACGGATCGGCCAGTACGAAGGTGCCCAGCCGGAGCCGGGCGGTGACGGCCGCGGCCGCGGGCAGGAGGCAGAGCGGGTCCGCGCCGCCGACCGGGTCGGTCGCGAGCAGCGTGTCGAAGCCGAGGTCCTCGACCCGCCGCGCCTGCGCGGTCCACGCCGTCAGGTTGGGCGAGTAGCCCGCCACAATGCCGAAGCGAAACGGTTTCTGTGTCATACGGCCGATCTTCGCCCCGCGATGGACGGCGCACATCCGCCCGCGTACGACACTCGGGCGTACGTCAGCCGACGCAGTTCGACAAACGCAGTTCAGCGCAGTTCGACCGAGAGGGCCTGCGCTATCTCCTTGCCGATGGCGTGCGTGGCCGCGTCGGGCGGCGAGCCGACCTTGACCACCAGCGGCCCGCCGAACGGCTGCCGCTCGACGACCTCGATCCGCTCGCCGAGGTTGATGGCGTGCTCCGTGAGGTAGCGCAGCAGCTCGGGGTCGGTGTCCCAGACCCGGACGATCTCGCCGACCGCGCCGGGCGGAAGGTCGTCGAGGATGCGCATCTCGAGCTCTTCGACGCTGCCGTCGGGTGCGGGGATGGGGTCGCCGTGCGGGTCGCGGACGGGGTTGCCGAGCTTCGCCGCGATGCGCTCGACGAGCCTGTCGGACACCGCGTGCTCCAGCGCGTCCGCCTCGGCGTGCACCTCGTCCCAGGTGTAGCCGAGCTCGGAGACCAGGTACGTCTCGATCAGCCGGTGGCGCCGCAGCACGGCCCTGGCCAGCTGCCTGCCCTCACCGGTCAGCTCGATCCCGCGATACGGGACGTGGGCGACCAGGCCCAGCTGGGCGAGCTTGGTCACCATGCCGGAAGCCGACGACGGGCTCACCTCGAGCCGGCCGGCCAGCGAGGCGTTGGTGACGGCCTCGCCCCGCTCGACCAGCCCGTAGATCACCCGGACGTAGTCTTCGACGGACGAAGACCGCCGATTGGACTCATCTCCCATACCGCATACGATACGGCCTCCGCCTCCCCGAGCTGCCCCACCGTGCGCTCCCACGCTTTTCACGCCGGGCGCCGGCTACCCGCACGCACCTGTCCCGCAACTCGTC
>NZ_JAYMZS010000010.1:138357-154690 GCF_035828755.1 Amycolatopsis sp. H20-H5
CGTTGTGGTCTCTCGCGCGTGAGAGACCACAACTCGTCGACGAGTTGCGGGAAAAACCCGGGTCAGGGGCGCCAGCGGTAGCGAATCCAGTCGGGGACGGGCTCGGCGCCCAGGTTCGCGTAGAACGCTTCGGCCTTTTCGTTGCCCGCCTGCATGTCCCACTCGACGCGGCCGGTGGTGCGGGCGCGCAGGGCGTCGAGCAGTTCGCGGCCGAGGCCGTGGCGACGGTGCTCCGGGCGGACGAACAGGTCGTCCAGCCAGATGCCAGGACGGGCCTCCCAGGTGGAGAAGTTCCAGCTGCAGAAGGCGAATCCCGCGGTCGCGAGCGGCTCGCCGGGCGGGGTGGCGAGGAGCACCCATGCCTTCGGCTCGGGCCCGAAAAGATGCCCGCTCATCTCGGCCCGGTCGAGTTTGAGGTCGTGTTTGTCCTCGTAGACCGCGTGTTCCTCGATCAGCGAGCAGATCTCTTCGATGTCCTCGAACACCGCGTCCCTGACAGGCATCCAGCCCTCCTTGGTGGTTGCGTTGGGAAGTTCGGATTCAGGTTTCGCTGGGCCGTCGAGACCTCCGGCAGACTTCCCAACGTGACCACTTAGGCTTCGTAGACGAGTTCCCCGCCGACTGCCGTCGCGAGCACGCGGACGTCATCAAGGGCATCGGCGTCGGTCACATCGGCGGACAGCACCGCGAAGTCCGCGAGCTTGCCCGGCTCCAGCGTGCCGAGGTCCTGTTCGGCGAAGGCCGCGTACGCCGACCCGTAGGTGTACGCGCGCAGAGCCTCCTCCGGGGTGAGCCGTTCGTCCGGCCCCAGCAGCTCGCCGGAGGCCGTGCGGCGACGCACCATGTCCGCGATCCCGAGCAGCGGCGCGCCGTTCACCACCGGCCGGTCGGAGCTCGCGGGCAGCACACAACCGGCGTCGAGCAGGCTGCGCAGCCGGTAGCACCAGGCCTCGCGCTCCGGCCCGAGCGCGGCGCGCATGCCGTCACCGAGCTCGTTGACGAACCGCCCCTGCGGTGACGCGATCAACCCGAGCTTCGCCAATCGGGTGAGCTCGATCGGGGACAGCACCGCGCAGTGCTCGATCCGGTGCCGATGATCAGCCCGCGGGCTGTGCGCGAGCGCGGCTTCGTACGCGTCGAGCACGACCGTCACCGCGCGGTCACCGATCGCGTGCGTCGCGATCTGCCAGCCCGCCTCGTGCGCGAGCAGGATCGTGTGCGCGATCTCGTCCTCGGGCACCTGGAAGTAGCCGACGTTGTCCGGCTCCCCCGCGAACGGCTCGTGCATCGCGCAGGTCCGGCCGATCAGGGAGCCGTCGGCGAACAGCTTCATCGCGCCGATCCGCAACCGGTCGTCGCCGAAACCCGTGCGCAACCCCAGGTCCAGGCCGAATCCGGCGCCGTCGCTCAGCTCGTGCAGCACGCTCGCCGCGACCATCACCGTGCTCCGTACGCGCAGCACCCCGCGGTCGCGCGCCAGCTGGTACGCCGCGAGCTCCGCGGGGGTCTGCCCGACGAGCCCGCCGCCGACGCCCGCCTCCTGCACGCTGGTGATGCCCTCGGACAGATACCGCGCGCTCGCGCGGTCGAGCCCGCGGACGACGGATTCCAGCGGAACCGGGAAGGTCAGCGGCCGAAGCAGGAGCTGGGCCTGCTCGCGCAGGAGCCCGGTCGGTGAGCCGTCGGCGTCACGCACGACGTCCCCGCCCGGCGGCACGTTCGCGAGGTCGAGCCGCTCCAGGACCGCGGTGTTCACCACAACCATGTGCTCGGAGGTGTGCTTCACCCGGACGAGGTACCCCGGAGCGGCCCGATCGAGCCCCTGGCGCGTCGGATGGCCGCCGTCGAGTTTGTTCTGGTCGTACCCGCGCCCGACGACCCAGGTGCCCGGCGGCAGCTCGGCCGCGCGGCGGGCGATCGCGCCGTAGACGTCGTCGACGGTCTTGCAGTGGTCCACACCGAGCTGGACCTCGTCGAGCCCGATCCCGAAGTGCGCCATGTGGTTGTGCGCGTCGTGGAACCCGGGGACGACGACCGCGCCGCCGAGGTCCACCCGCCCCCGGGCGGACAGCCCCTCGGCGTCCTCCCCGACCGCCACGATCCGGCCGTGCAGCACCGCCAGCGCGGCGGTGCGCTTCCGGCCTGTCAGCACCCGCGCGTTCTCGTACACCGTGTCGACCCGCATGAAGTCGACTCTATCGATCGATCGATCGGTCGTCTAGGCTCGACTCATGAGCACCGTGGACTTCGCCGTCGAAGACGGCATCGCCCTGATCCGGCTGAACCGCCCCGAGCGGCTGAACGCCGTCGTTCCCGCGCTGGTCGACGACCTGCTGATCGCGCTGGACGCCGCCGCCGCGTCCGACGCGAACGCCGTGGTGCTCGCCGGAAACGGCCGCGCCTTCTGCGCCGGCCACGACCTCAAGGAACCTCCCGCCGGGGGCGACTCCCGCGCCCGGCTGGACCGGCTGCAGGACGTCACCCGCCGGATGCGCGGCCTGCGCCAGCCGCTGATCGCCGCGGTCCACGGCTACGCGATCGGCGCGGGCGCCGAGTTCGCGCTCGGCTGCGACCTGGTGATCGCCGCCGAGGACGCCGTGTTCGCCTTCCCCGAGGTCTCACTCGGCCTGAGCGTCACCGGCGCGGCGTCACGCCTGCTCCCCCTGCTGGTCGGGCCGCTCAAGGCGAAGGAACTGCTGTTGCTCGGCGAGCGCGTCGACGGAAAAACCGCCCACGACCTGGGCTTGGTCAACGCCGTCGTACCCGCCGCGGACCTGCTGGACACCGCGCGCGCCTGGGCGCGGAAGATCGCCGGGCACCCCGCCGCCGCGGCCACCATGGCGAAACGCGCGGTCGACGCGGGGATCGACGGCGCGCTGGAGGCCGCGCTCGAGCTCGAGGTCAGCCACGCGCTGATCACCGAACACTCGGCGGCGGTGCAGGCGTCCACCGAGGCGTTCCGGAGCCGGGCATGACCCCGCTCGCCGAAGCGGACACCCTGGTCAAGCTCGTCACCAGGGCCGCCCTGCTCTGGCCGGACAAACCGGCGTGGGTCTTCGACGAGACCGGCGAGCGGTTCACCTTCACCGAAGTCGACGCACGCAGCTCGAAATACGCGCTGGTGCTGCTGGAACTCGGCGTCCAGCAGGGTGACCGCGTCGCCGTGATGCTGCGCAACCAGGCCGAATTCCCGCTGCTCTGGCTGGCGCTGGCCAAGATCGGCGCGGCGCTGGTGCCGGTCAACATCAACTACCGCGAGTTCGACGGCGCCCACGTCCTGAAGCACTCCGGCGCCCGGTTCGCCGTCACCACCGGCGAGTTCGCCGGGTTGCTGAGCGGCATCGCGCCGCAAACCGCCGTCGAACGAGTGCTGACCGTCGACGAGCTCAACGCCCACGAGCCGACGATCGCGGCCACCCGCTTCGACACCACGGCCGAGCAGCCGGTCAACATCCAGTACACCTCCGGCACCACCGGCCCGCCGAAGGGCTGCGTGCTGCCGAACCGGTACTGGACCACGCTGGCGATCGGCCTGGCCACGGACTTCCCCGCGGTCGGCGCCGAAGACGTCCTGCTGACGGCCCAGCCGTTCCACTACATCGATCCACAGTGGAACGTCGCGTTAGGACTCGCGGGCGGCGCGACACTGGTGGTGCTGGACCGGTTTCACCCGTCGACGTTCTGGGCGAAGGTCCGCGAGCACGAGGTCACCTGGTTCTACTGCCTCGGCCTGATGCCCACCCTGCTGCTGCGCCAGCCGGAAGCGGCCGACGACCGGGCGCACAAGGTCCGCGCGATCTGCGCGTCGGCGATCCCCCGCGAGCTGCACGCAGAGCTGGAGGACCGCTGGGGCGTGCCATGGTACGAGGCGTTCGGGATGACCGAGACCGGCGGCGACATCCGGATGGCGCAGGAAGACCACGACGAACTGGTCGGCACCGGGTGCATCGGCAGGCCTTCGCGCGACCGCGAGGTGATGATCGCCGGGCCGGACGGCAAACCGCTGCCGCGCGGCGAAACCGGCGAACTGGCGATCCGTGGCATCGGCCTCATGCACGGCTACCACGACGATTCCGAGTCGACCGCGAAGGCGTTCCTGGACGGCTGGTTCCGCACCGGCGACCTGGCGAGCATGGACGGCGAGGGCCGGGTCTTCTACCTGGGCCGCACCAAGGACATGATCCGCCGCAGCGGCGAGAACGTGTCCGCCGACGAGGTCGAACGAGCACTGCAGCTGCACCCGGCGGTCAAGCTGGCGGCGGTGCTGGCGGTTCCCGACGAGCTGCGCGGCGAGGAGATCAAGGCGTACGTCGTTCCCGAAGGCGAACAGCCGGATCCGGCTGAGCTGGCGGAGTTCTGCGCCGCGAAACTCGCGTACTTCAAGGTGCCGCGGTTCTGGACGTTCCCGGCGGAACTGCCGATGACGCCGTCCGAGCGCGTCGCCAAGGGCGAGCTGCGCAAGGTCGCCGACCTGCGGGCGGGCGCCTGGGACGCGAAAAGCGGCGAATGGCAGTGACGAGCCGGGAGCGTGTCCGGCTGGCCGCGGTGAAACTGTTCGCCGCCAAGGGTTTCCACGGCACAGGTATCCGGGATCTGGCCCAGGAGGCCAAGCTTTCGTCGGCGAGCCTCTACCACTACATGGGCACCAAAGAGGACTTACTCGCCGCGATCATGACCGAATCGCTACGCCGCCTGCTCGACGCCGCCGAGCAGGCGTGCGAGGGCGTCGACGAACCGGCGGAACGGCTGCGCACCCTGGTCGAGCTGCACGTGCTCGCCCACGCCGTCCAGCCGTCGGAAACCCGGGTGGTGGACAACGAGGTGTCCGCGCTGTCCCCGGAAGCACGCGCGCCGGTGGTGGCGCTCCGCGACGCGTACGAGCGCCTGTGGGCCGACGCGATAGCCGACGGCGTCGCGAGCGGAACGTTCGCGACCGCACATCCGGCGGTGACCAGGCTGGCGTTGCTGGAGATGTGCAGCGGGGTGGCGAGGTGGTATTCGCCACGTGGGCCACTTTCACTCGATCAGCTGGCAGCGCACTACTCCGAGCTCGCGATGCGGGCACTGGGATGCGCCTTTGCCAGCGGGCATACCGGCGCCGGCCGGTGCCGCGAAGTGGTCTCCAGAGTGTGGGGCGTGCCTGTTTAGCGGGGCTTTTACCTGCTTACGCCTTGCTCAGACGGCCTTACTGGGGGACGCTCGAAGGGTGACTGAGCAAACGATCCAACTGGAACTGGACGACTCGGGTCTCGCACCAGGCTTGCCGGTGCCGGCAAACCCCCGCGATCAGGTACAGGATGTGCCCTATCGCCCGGTCGAGTTTCGCGATGATGATCTCCCCAACGCGCTGGAGCGGTGCTCCAAGTGGCTACGCCAGGCTCAGGAGTGGCTCGGTGAGCCGGTCGACGTGCTCGCCATCCACCTCGACTACGACGACCGCAAGGGTTCGCCGTATTACGACGTGAAGCTGCTCTGCAACGAGGAAGACCTCGCCGGCGTCCCCATCGCCATGCGCAAGAGCAACGAAACCGACTCCTAACCCCCCTACTTCGAACTGCCCCTGAAGGCCACCATCACGGCGTAAAACGCCGTGATGGTGGCCTTCAGGGGCATCTAAGCGGGAAAGCCCAGCAGCAGCGGCAGCGGCAGCGGCAGCGGCAGTAGACCCGCCACCGGGTCTCTGTGAGCTCTGCGAGCAGAGACTTCACGCGGCGCGCCCTCTTTCGCGGCCGCCAGGCCGCACGAACTCGCGACGGTGCACCGGCGCCGCACCACGCGACCACGCACCTGCCCAGGCGCCGGTGTGGCGGCGCGAGTCCGTGAGCGCGCTCGCCAATTAACCGAGCACGCCGCCGATCTTGACGTGCCCCTTCAGCAGGTTGCGTGCGATCGTGCGGCGCTGGATCTCGTCGGTGCCCTCGTAGATGCGCAGCAGGCGCAGCTCGCGGTACCAGCGCTCGACGGGCAGTTCGCGCGTGTAGCCCATGCCGCCGTGGATCTGCAGGACGCGGTCGACGATCTCGTTCGCCTTCTGGCCGCCGTACAGCTTCGCGATCGACTGCGCGTGACGCGAGTCGAGGCCCTGGTCGACCTGCCAAGCAGCGTGCAGCACGAGCCAGCGCAGGGCTTCCAGCTCGACGCCGGAGTCGGCGATCATCCACTGGATGGCCTGGCGCTCGGCGATCTTCTGCCCGAACGTCTCGCGGTTGTTGGCGTGCTCGATGGCCATCGAGATGAGCCGCTCGCACGAACCGATCGCGTGCGCCGGGAGGATGTAGCGCCCGCGGCCGATCCACTGCATGGCCAGTTCGAACCCGCGGCCGACCTCGCCGAGGATCTGCGTTTCGGGCACGCGGACGTCTTCGAAGACCAGCGCCGCCGGGCCCCACTCGCCCATGGTGTCGATGTACTCGGACTTCCAGCCGGCGTCGCGGTCGACGAGGAAACAGGTGACGCCGCCGTCGGCGCCCTTCTCCGGGTCGGTCACGGCGAACACCATCACGAAGTCGGCTTCGTTGCCGCCGGTGATGAAGGTCTTCTCGCCGTTGATGATCCAGTCCGTGCCGTCCTTCTTGGCGGACGTCCGGATCGCGCGGGCGTCGGAACCGGCGCCCGGCTCGGTGATCGCGAAGCAGGACTTGCGCTCACCGGAAATCGTCGGCAGCAGGTAGCGCTGCTTCTGCTCTTCGTTGGCGTGGAACAGAATGTTGTCCGCGGCGCCGCCGAAGCGGAACGGCACGAACGTGCGGCCGAGCTCGGCTTCGAGCAGCGCGGTCATCACCGCGGACAGGCCCATGCCGCCGTACTCCTCGGGCGTCTGCACGCCCCAGAAACCGGACTCCTTGGCCTTGAGCTGCAGCGCGGTCAGTTCCTCGCCGGTGATGCCCGGCTGGCCCGCGCGCTCGCGGCGGAGGACTTCCTGCTCGAGCGGCACCAGCTCACGCTGGACGAAGGTGCGGACCCAGTCACGCACTTCCCGCTCTTCGACACTCAGAGTGAAATCCATGGTGGACCGGCTCCTCAACTCACCTGGTACGCGCCCACCGCCGGGGCGCTCGGATGCTGGCTAAGCGCTTGCTTAGTAGAGCGTACCTCCTCGGTTGTCGGGCGCGCCGGTCTTGGCATAGGTTTCCCCCGCCCGATCAGGCGTCAGAGGAGACGACATGACCGCCGAACCACCCGTCCAGAAGCGAGACAGGACACATTTCCTGTACCTGGCGGTCATCGCCGCGGTCGTGCTCGGCATCGCCGTCGGCCTGGTGTTCCCGAGCTTCGCCAAGGGCCTGGCGCCGCTCGGCACGGGGTTCGTGAACCTGATCAAGATGATGATCTCGCCGATCATCTTCTGCACGATCGTGCTCGGCGTCGGCTCGGTGGCGAAGGCCGCGAAGGTCGGCCGCGTGGGCGGGCTCGCCATCGGCTACTTCCTGCTCATGTCGACCGTCGCGCTGGCCATCGGCCTGGTCGTCGGCAACATCCTGCACCCCGGCAGCGGCCTGCACCTGACCCCCGACCTCGCCAAGAAGGGCCAGGCCCAGGTCACGGCCAGCGCGAGCACCGCGGACTTCCTGCTCGGCATCATCCCGAAGACGCTGATCTCGGCGTTCACCGAAGGACAGGTGCTGCAGACACTGCTCGTCGCGCTGCTCGCCGGGTTCGCGGTGCAGAAACTCGGCACCAGGGGCGAGCCGATCCGGCGTGGGATCGAGCACATCCAGCGGCTCGTCTTCCGGATCCTCGCGATGATCATGTGGGTGGCGCCGGTCGGCGCGTTCGGCGCGATCGCGGCGGTGGTCGGCCAGACGGGCTGGAAGGCGCTCGAGAGCCTGCTGGTGATCATGGTCGGCTTCTACGTCACCTGCCTGCTGTTCGTTTTCGTGATCCTCGGCACGATGCTGCGGCTGATGGCCGGGATGAACATCTTCAAGCTGTTCAAGTACCTCGGTCGCGAGTTCCTGCTGATCCTCTCGACCTCGTCCTCGGAATCGGCGCTGCCACGGCTGATCGCGAAGATGGAGCACCTCGGCGTGAGCAAGCCGGTGGTCGGCATCACCGTGCCGACGGGGTACTCGTTCAACCTCGACGGCACCGCGATCTACCTCACGATGGCCTCGATCTTCATCGCCGACGCGCTGGACAAGCCGCTGTCGATCGGCGAGCAGATCTCGTTGCTGGTGTTCATGATCATCGCCTCGAAGGGCGCCGCCGGGGTCACCGGCGCGGGCCTCGCGACGCTGGCAGGCGGCCTGTCCTCACACCGGCCGGAGCTCGTCGACGGCGTCGGCTTCATCGTCGGGGTCGACCGGTTCATGTCCGAAGCGCGCGCGATGACCAACTTCGCGGGCAACGCCGTCGCGACGGTACTCATCGGCACCTGGACAAAGGAGATCGACACCGAACAGGTGAATAGGACACTCTCGGGTGAGTCACCGTTCGACGAGGCGACCTTGCTGGACGAGCGGCAAGGCTGAACGAACACGGGGGAAAGACTTCATGATCGATTGTGTGGTGTGGTGGTCCGCGCCGCTGCCGAACGAGCAGCGGTTCCTGCGGTTGCTCGACGAAACCGAGCACGGACGGCATGTCGCGTACCGCCAGGAGCTCGACAAACAGCGGTTCCTGACCGGCAGGGTGCTGGCCAAGACGCTGGCGGCGGAGCGGCTCGGCCGGGCCGTCGAGGCCATCAGGTTCGACTCGGCCTGCGAGGACTGCGGCAAGCCGCACGGCAGGCCGAAGGTGCCGGGCGCGGACCTGATGCTGTCGATCTCCCATTCGGGTGACCTGATCGGAGTAGCGGCGACGAGTGGCACGCCGGTCGGCCTCGACGTCGAAACCGCGAAGAGGCGCGCGGACAACTCCCTGATCGAGTACGCGCTGAGCCCGGCGGAGCAGCAGGCGCTGCACGGGCTGACCGACGACGAGCGCGCGACGGCGTTCTTCACCTACTGGACGCGCAAGGAAGCGGTGATGAAGGCCACCGGCAAGGGCCTGAAGATCCCGTTGCAGAGCATCACGTTCTCGGCGTACGACAAGCCCGCCGAGCTGATCGTCTCCAGCGACAGCGCGCTGGACCCCGCCCGTACGCGCCTGAAGGACCTGAAGGCGCGCGACGGCTACCGCGCGGCCGTCGCGCTCCTGACGTCCGAGGACATCAACGTCACCGAGGTTGACCGCGAGTTCTAGGGATTGCTGAAGGTCGCCCTTGCTGCGTTCAACGCACCGAGGGTCGCCTTTGGTGCGCTCAACGCACTGAAGGCGACCTTCAGCCGCTCTGGCCGGTGACCAGCGGTTCGAGGCCCATGGCCTGGAGCAGGATCCAGAACTTCGCCGAGGTCTCCTCGAGTTCGGCGTGCGGGTCGGACGCCGGAACGATGCCACCGCCCGCGTAGAGCCGCATCGACGTCGCGGCGATCTCGGCGCAGCGGATCGCGACCGCCCACTCGCCGTCGCCCTGAGCGTCCACCCAGCCGACCGCACCCGCGTAGTAAGCACGGTCGAACGGCTCGAGCTCGCAGACCAGTGAGCGCGCGTCCGCGGTCGGCGTGCCGCAGATGGCGGGTGTGGGATGCAGCGCGGCGGCGAGGTGCAGCGCGGTGACACCGGGGTCGTCGAGCTCGCCGGTGATGGTGGTGCCGAGATGCCACACCGCCGGGTTCCCCACCAGCACGGGCTCGGCGGGGACGTCGAGGCGGCGGCAGAACGGCCGCAGGATCTCCACCACGGCCTCGGTCAGCACGGCGTGCTCGACGTGGTCCTTCTTCGAGGCCATCAGCGCGTCGGCGTTCGCCCGGTCCACGGCCGGGTCCGCCGAGCGGGGCATCGACCCGGCGTGCGGATGCGAGCGGACGTGCCGTCCCTCACGGGCGAGCAGCAGTTCGGGGGTGGCGCCGACCATGGTCCGGCCCAGCGGCAGCTCGGCCGCGTAGCCGTAGCCGCGCGGGTTGTCCTGTACGAGGTTGCGCAGGATGGTCTCGACCCGGATCGGATCGGCGAATTCGAGGTCGAGCGCCCTGGCGAGGACGACCTTGCGCAGGTCACGGTCCTTCAGGGCCTGTACGGCCCGTGCGACGGCCTCGAGATGGAGTTCGGGCAGCGGCACCTGCTTCGTCGCCAGGGGGCGCGGCAGGGACTCTCGCGGCAGCAATGCGGCCTCGGGGTGAGCGGGGCCGCCGACGCGCAGTTCACGGGGGATGACCATCCGGCCGGGTGTCGCCGCCTCGGGCCGGGTGTCGAACGGCAGGATGCCGACCGCCATCGGCACCGCGGCGGTGGCCAGCCGGGTGGAGACTGCTTCGGCCAGGCGGACCGGGTCCATGTCGGTCAGCACCGTCTCGGCGCCGCGGCCGAGCACTGTCCGCTGAGGGGAGGCGAAGAGGAAGTCACCCCGCGCGTAGGACCGGAGCAGGTCGTCCGTCTTCACCGAAGCCGTTCTCGCGGCACTCTGGGTCACGTCTTCCAGCGTCCCAGGGTTGAGGAGTGGTG
Organism: Amycolatopsis sp. H20-H5; assembly: GCF_035828755.1. Classification (NCBI taxonomy): domain Bacteria; kingdom Bacillati; phylum Actinomycetota; class Actinomycetes; order Pseudonocardiales; family Pseudonocardiaceae; genus Amycolatopsis; species Amycolatopsis sp. H20-H5. The sequence goes on from NZ_JAYMZS010000010.1 coordinate 148,840, forward strand.
AGGGGAAAGTGTCGCCAGCGCAACATGTCGCGACGGCGACACTCCCCCCTCACTGCCCCTGAGCTGCGAAAACGTTCTACTTGAGCGCGTCGAGCAGCGCTTCGCGCTGACGATCGCCAAGGCCGGCGGCACGCCGGTCGGGGTCGATACCGGCCTGCTCGAGCAGGGCGGCGACCTTGACCGCGCCCAAGCCCGGCACGGCCTTGAGGAGCTGCATGACCTTCGTCTTACCGATGGTCTTGTTCTCCTTGGCCTGCTTGAGCACCTTGTCGATGCTCTCCTGGCCGGATTTGATCGAGGCAAGCAGCTCGGAGCGGGCCTTACGAGCGATGGCCGCCTTGGCCAAGGCGTCGGCGCGCTGCTCCGGAGTCAACGTGGGCAGAGCCAACGTAGTAGTCCTTTCATCTCAGGTGTCCGCTTTCGCGGCCGACAGCTTTTCCGATGCTTGCAAGTGCAAGCGCAGGCCAGCCGTCTCTTACCACCGCTCCAGTAAACGCCACACGGTGGACGGCGGTGAAACCGACACGCACTTATTACCCCTCCACCACCCGACGGGCAACCCGTCACGCTTGGCCCTTGGCCTGCGAAAACGTGTCACGTAACACTGTTTTTACTGGATGAACCACCCAGTTGAGGGGTACTCCGGAAACTGCGTAGTCAGAGGTTTTTCCTTGCGCACAAGGAAAAACCTCACAGAAGTCGATCTTGGTCGACAATTGCCCACCACCCGTCAGAGGGACACCGTGACCGAACGGTTGCCTGTGTTGACCATGCCCGTTTCACCCCTTCCGCATTAGAGTCGCCCCAACCCCAGTTCACCGGCGAACCAGCACCACGGGAGTCACGATGTTGAGCACGATGCAGGACGGGCAGCTGTCGCTGGCGAGGCTGCTCCGCCACGGAAGCACGGTGCATTCGGAAAGCGAAGTCATCACCTGGACCGGTTCAGAAGCCCGGCGGGAGACCTACGGCGAGCTAGGCAAGCACGCCGCCCGGCTGGCCAACGCCCTGCGCGGGCTCGGCATCACCGGCGACCAGCGCGTCGGCACCTTCATGTGGAACAACGCCGAGCACCTGGCCGCCTACCTCGCCATCCCGGCGATGGGCGCGGTGCTGCACACCCTGAACATCCGGCTGTTCCCCGAGCAGCTGGTCTTCGTCGCGAACCACGCCGAGGACCAGGTCGTCATCGTCGACGGCACGCTGGTCCCGCTGCTGGCCAAGCAGCTGCCCGAGCTCAAGACGGTCAAGCACGTCATCGTCGCCAACGGCGACGCCTCGGCCCTGCAGGCGCCCGCGGGCGTCACCGTCCACTCCTACGACGAGCTGCTGGCCGCCCAGTCCGACGAGTTCGACTGGCCGGAGATCGACGAGCGCTCGGCCGCCGCGATGTGTTATACCTCGGGCACCACGGGTGACCCCAAGGGCGTCGTCTACTCGCACCGGTCCATCTGGCTGCACTCGATGCAGGTCTGCATGACCGACAGCATGCAGCTCGCGCAGCACGACAAGGCCCTCGCGATCGTGCCGATGTTCCACGCGATGGCCTGGGGCATGCCGTACGCCGCGCTGATGGTCGGCGCGTCGCTCGTGATGCCGGACCGCTTCCTGCAGCCCAAGCCGCTCGCCGAACTGCTCGCCGCGGTGAAGCCGACCTTCGCTGGCGCCGTGCCGACCGTCTGGCAGGGCCTGCTGGCCCATCTCGACGCGAACCCGCAGGACATCTCCCACCTGCGTGAGGTCGTCGTCGGCGGGTCCGCGGTGCCGCCGTCGCTGATGCACGCCTTCCAGGAACGCTACGACGTCCCGATCCTGCACGCCTGGGGCATGACCGAAACCTCGCCGCTGGGCAGCGTCGCCCGCCCGCCCGCCGCCGCGACCGGCGACCAGGTCTGGGCGTACCGCTACACGCAGGGCCGCTTCCCGGCGTCGGTCAGCGCCCGGCTGATCGGCGACTCCGGCGAGGTTCTGCCCTGGGATGGCCAGGCCGTCGGCGAGCTCGAAGTCCAGGGTCCCTGGATCACAGCGTCGTACTTCGGAGGCGCTGACATCGATCCGGACAAGTTCCACGACGGCTGGCTGCGCACCGGCGACGTCGGCAAGATCAGCCACGACGGCTTCCTCACGCTGACCGACCGCGCCAAGGACGTCATCAAGTCCGGCGGCGAGTGGATCTCGTCGGTCGACCTGGAGAACCAGGTGATGGCGCACCCCGCCGTCGCCGAGGCGGCCGTGGTCGGCATCCCGGACGAGAAGTGGGACGAACGCCCGCTGGTCGCCGTAGTGGTCAAGGAGGGCCAGAGCGTCACCGCGACGGACCTGCGCGACTTCCTCGCCGACAAGGTCGCGAAGTGGCAGCTGCCCGAGTACTGGACTTTCGTGGACGAAGTGCCCAAGACGAGCGTCGGCAAGTTCGACAAGAAGCGGCTTCGCGCGTTCCACTCCGAGGGAAAGCTCGACATAGCGCAGCTCTAACGGGTAAATCTCCGGCGAGTCTTCGAGCCCCTGAAGGCCACCATGAGGGACTCTGAGTCCCTCAAGCCCGTCACCGACGAGGCGACGGGCTTGAGGGAACACAGTGGCCTTCAGGGGCAGTCGTCAAAGGGTGGGTAACTGGGGATGCAGCAGCACAGCAGGCGCGGATTCTTGTCGTTGGCGAGCATGGCCGCGGTCGGCGCGGTGGTGACAGCGTGTGGATCGGACACCGGGCGTCAGGGCAACCCGCCGCCCTCGACGGCGTCGTCCGCCGCGCCGCCGACGCCGGACAAGGCGACGCTCCAGCAGTGGTACCACGCGTATGGCGAGGAGGGCGTCCAGGACGCCGTCAAGCGCTACGCGGCCGCGTACCCGGGCGCGACGGTGAAAGTCCAATGGAACCCCGGCGACTACGACTCGAAGATCGTCACCGCGCTGCAGAACAGTGCCGTGCCGGACGTGTTCGAGGCGCAGGTCAAGATCGACTGGGTGCGGCAGAAGCAGGTCGTCGCGCTGGACGACCTGCTCACTCCGATCAAGGCCGACTTCAGCCCCGCCGTGCTGGCGGCGCAGACCGTCGAGGGCAAGGTCTACGGCATCCCGCAGGCGACCGACACCCAGGTCCTCTACTACCGCAAGAGCCTCCTGCAGGCCGCGGGCGTGCAGCCGCCGCAGACGGTCGACGAGCTGATCGACGCGGCCGCGAAGCTCACGAAGGACGGCGTCAAAGGCCTCTTCGCGGGCAATGACGGCGGCGTCGGCACGCTGACCGGGCCACTGCTGTGGTCCGCCGGGCTCGACTACCTCAAGGAAGACAACAAGGCCGTCGGTTTCGACGACCCGCGCGCGGCGACGGCGTTCGGCAAGCTGCGGACGTTGAACACCAACGGCTCACTGCTGCTCGGCGCGCCGACGGACTGGTCGGATCCAGCCGCGTTCATCGACGGGCTCGCGGCGATGCAGTGGTCCGGGCTGTGGAACGTGCCGAAGATCCAGGAAGCGCTGAAGGACGACTTCGGCGTGCTGGCCTTCCCGAAGCTCGACTCGAGCGGGGCGCCTTCGGTGCCTGTCGGCGCGTACGGCGCGATGATCAACGCCAAGAGCAAGAACGTCCAGGCCGCCAAGGACTTCGTGAAGTGGCTCTGGATCGACCAGACCACCGATCAGCTGGAGTTCGCGACCAAGTTCGGCTTCCACGTCCCCGCCCGGCAGAGCCTGGTGGACAAGGCCGACAGCCTCAAGAGCGGCCCCGCGGCCGACGCCGCCCGGTTCGTCAAGGAGAACAGCCATCTGATCGGCGGTCCCGTGTGGACACAGCCGTCGAACACCGCGCTGGCCGACGCCGTCGCGAAGATCGCGAAGGAAGGCGCCGACCCGGCCGCCGAGACCAAGAAAGCCGTCGACACCGCGAAGGCCGAGCTCAAGCGCCTGTTCGGTTGATGGTCTCCAGAAAAGCGCGGGACGCCCGTTCGTTCTGGCTGTTCGTCGGGCCGTTCCTGGTCGGCCTGGCCGTGTTCGCGTACCTGCCGATCGGGTGGAGCGTCTACCTCTCGTTCTTCGACGCACGCAACACGGTCACGCCGACGACGTTCGTCGGGCTGGACAACTACGCGGAGATGCTGAGCAACGAGGCGTTCCTCTCGAGCCTCGGCACGTTCAGCGTCTTCGCTCTCTTCATCGTCCCGCTCACCTTCGTGCTGTCGCTGCTGTTGGCGCTCGGCGTGCACCAGCTGCAGTTCGCGCGCGCGTTCTTCCGGTCGGTGTTCTTCCTGCCGTTCGCCTGCTCGTACGTGGTGGCGTCGCTGATCTGGAAGACGTCGCTGTTCTCGGGCGTGCGGTACGGGCTCGCGAACACCTTGCTCAGCCTGTTCGACATCGAGCCGGTCGCGTGGACCGGGACGGTGCGTCCGCCGCTGTACTGGATCGTGCTGGTGACCGCGCGGCTGTGGCTTCAGCTGGGGTTCTACATGATCCTGTTCCTCGCGGCACTGCAACGGATCCCCGGCCAGCTCTACGAAGCCGCGTGGCTCGACGGCGCGAAGCCGGGCTGGCAGATCTTCCGGTACATCACGCTGCCGCAACTGCGGGCGACCTCGGTCGCGGTGCTGCTGCTCAACCTGATCAACGCGTACCAGGCGTTCGACGAGTTCTACAACATCATGGGCGACTCGCGCGGCTATCCGCCGTTCGCGCGGCCACCGCTGGTCTACCTCTACTACACGTCGCTCGGCTCGGGCGGCCAGGACCTGGGCCGCGGCAGCGCGGGGGCGGTGATCCTGGCGCTGCTCATCGCGCTGGTGACGCTGTTGCAGGGCAAGGCATTCCGCTTCGGGAAGGCGGCCTCATGAAGGTGTTGCGCTGGATCGCGCTGCTGATCGGGGCGGTGCTGTTCCTGCTGCCGTTCTACCTGTTGCTGCGCAACGGCCTGGCCACCCGCGCGGAGATCACCGCGCCGAACTGGACGCTGTTCCCGTCGACCCTGCACTGGGAGAACCTGGGACAGCTCTTCTCACTGCAGGACGTCCCGTTCGCGCGAAGCCTGCTCAACTCCGTCGTCGTGTCGGTGCTGCAGACCATCGGCCTGCTCATCGTGTGTTCGCTCGCCGGGTACGGCCTGGCCAGAATCCCTTACCAGCACTCGAAAGCGATGCTGTACGCGGTGATCGCGACACTGATGATCCCGACGTCGGTCACCTTCGTGCCCAGCTTCGTCGTCGTGTCGACCCTCGGCTGGCTCTCGGACCTGCGCGGCCTGGTGATCCCGGGGCTGTTCAGCGCCTTCAGTGTTTTCCTGTTCCGGCAGTACTTTGTGGACTTCCCGCTCGAGCTGGAGGAGGCCGGGCGGATGGACGGCCTGAGCCGCTGGGGCGTGTTCTGGCGGATCGTGGTGCCGAACTCGCGCGGCTTCTTCGCGGCGATCGCGGTGATCACGTTCATCGGCAGCTGGAACGCGTTCCTCTGGCCGCTGATCATCGCCCAGTCGCCCGAGTCGTGGACCGTCCAGGTGGCCCTGTCCGGCCTCCTGACCTCCCAGAACCCGCAGCTCAACCTCCTCTTCCTGGCCGCGGCGGTCTCGATCCTCCCGATCGTCGCGCTTTTCGTCTTCCTCCAGCGCTACCTCGTCCAAGGCGTCGCCGAATCCGGCCTCAAGGGCTAGTACTACAGGGCTAGATCTCTAGCATCTGGAGGCGGAGGCGTCGTCTGAAGTGGCTTCTTCGTGCGTCTGCCTGGTGTCCGCGTCGCCAGGCCGACGCACGGAGGCCCTGGTCGATGACGTGATCGTCTTTGTCGATGAGGTTGAACAGGCGTCGGATCTCGGCGATCGAGAGCGCGACCAAGTGGCGGGCCCGGGTGGTCATGGTGTGCGGCTTGTCCA